>NZ_JAVFHM010000306.1:0-503 GCF_041954005.1 Priestia sp. BR_2
ATTGATCCGGTTGCTATGCAAAAAGTTGATTAACTAGCGCAAGAAAATGGGATGTCTCGCCAACAATTTCTGAAAGAACAATTCGAAGTATTGGCTTTTTTTGATGAGCAAGTAGTAAGAGAAAAAAGATTAGAAGCAATCATTGATCAGAACATCGAAATCATGAAACAATGTGCGATATCAATTGAAAAGATGAACGATATTATATATGAACTGATGGGAGATGTGGAGGAGTAATGGAAACACAACGACGTATGATTACACTTGATAAAGAAACGGATCAATACATCCAAGATTATATGGCTGAACATAAACTTCGTTTCCCTGGAGAAGCGATTATGGATATCTGTAAAAACTATCGAGAAGAAAAAAAGAAAGAATGGACGTTAGATTACATTACGGAAACTGTTAGTGAAAATCTTTATGGTGTATTAAAAAGTGAACTGAAAAAAATTCGATTAGGAACAAATAGTGCAGATAAAAACACACAAATTCTTATCGAG
>NZ_JAVFHM010000307.1:0-551 GCF_041954005.1 Priestia sp. BR_2
GTATGCTCATATTGTGATTATGCTACTTTTAATGCAATTATTACTATATCTCCTCTATCCATTTTCTCTACACATTGTTCTATCTCTATCTCAGATAACCCTAATGAATGCATTTTCGCCCTGAGCTCTTCTTCTCGTGAACGAAATACATTTGCTATTGAATCAAAAATATGTTGTTCTGCTAGCCCAACATCACTTGTATCTGTGACATTCGTTAAATTCTTCGAATTTTCCTTGTTATAGGTAAATAAGTAGATGTCATCTCTTGTAAATTCTCCTTGTAAAAAGGTCTCAATTGCTTCTTTTGCCTCTGCACCATTTTTCGCTATTATGATATTATTCAATTTAAAATTCCTCCTAAATAAAAGATACTTCTAAGGTAGAGTTATCACTTTACATCTTTGAATGGGATAAAAGAGCAGTGAAATGACTGCTCTTCTTAAATGAGTAAATACTAATTGTTATCTTTTTTCGTATATATCTTAACGTTCTCTTAATTAAGCTTATAAAATTTGAATAAGTGTTAAAAACTAGTCTAATGCATTCTCAAC
>NZ_JAVFHM010000308.1:0-636 GCF_041954005.1 Priestia sp. BR_2
GGTGATTGCCCAACAGGTTGTCCAGTCGAAACAACATTAGATATTATTGGCGGTAAGTGGAAAGGGGTTATTTTATACCATCTATTGCAGGAAACAAAACGATTTAATGAATTGCGTCGTTTAATCCCTAGCCTAACCCAAAGAATGTTGACTCTACAGCTCCGTGAACTTGAAAATGATGGTGTTGTTCATCGAGAGGTGTACCCGGTTGTTCCACCAAAAGTAGAATACTCTTTGACAGAATTTGGTTACACCTTGAAACCTATTATTCTTCAAATGTATGAATGGGGAAAAGCATATGAAATGAACATAAATAAAAAAGAAAATAATGGATGAGTAGTAAGCTTAGCCAAATAACCACTAAAGTATCAGCAAAAGGCTTCTTTGGCTAAAAAGGTAAGAAGAACTGACCTTTAGGGGGATTGAAGGTTAGTTCTTTGTTTTTTACAGCTTTTCAGTTAACATAAAACGGACTAGGTTAACCTAATAACCAAAGATAAAGAGAAATTTAAACTAAAAAAAGCTCTTAAGAATAAGAGCTTTTTTTAGTTTAGATATGGAAACACTTTAGTTATTTTCAGTTTTACCTAATATATTTTGAAGTATTCCGAGTGCATTCTTCATCTTTATTATATA
>NZ_JAVFHM010000309.1:0-937 GCF_041954005.1 Priestia sp. BR_2
CTTGAAGAGATATGGGATAAGTTTAATATTTTTTATAAAAATTAATTGGAATAAGGTTAAATAATGCGTACATAGATAAATAAATGAAGCAGGCTTCCCTCGAAGATCTACTTTAATTATTTAATACAACTCCTATCAATCAATTGTATAACTGAGTTTATTTAAACTGTCTATGATAATAAAAACTTATTTATTGAGCAAACTACCCAAGAAGCCGTGAAGCATCTACCACTACAAAATCTTCGTTATTCCAAACAGAACAACCCACTGCACAGGAGCAGTAGGTTGTTCTGTTTTTTAGGTCTATACCCTATAAATTTTTAGTTACCATAATGGATATTCTAAGCACAAAAAAGGAACTTCATATTGAGAGATCCTTTTGACTAATTATTGAATTAAAATTACTTAATGCATTTAACATATAAAAAAGAACAACAAGTAAACTAATCATAATAATTTAGATGGAGAACTATTTGTTTGCCTAATAGATTTTTCCACAAGATATTGATACCCATAAATAAAAATAGATAGCCATACGCATATAAAATACCATGTAGCATGTTTCATTTTTTGGAATTTGAATATTCCAACCTTTTCCCAAACAGATGCGAATGGAAAAGCATTAATAAAATCCAATGCCATATTAGTCATTAAGTATTTGGAAAAATTACCATATGTTAGTTTGAATATCCAAAGAGTAGCTACATAATAAGGCCCTAGTATATAGGAAAAATCTATAGAACCAGGAGATAAAGGGTTTTTATTCATCCACCACTTTTTCTCATTAGCCAGAAGGCTCATTACACTTAAAAACAAATTGATAAAACTTGCTACAGGTAAAAATCTAAAAAATGATTTCTTTCCCATTAAAGGAACAGTTAACCAAGGGATAATTATCATAGCTAAAGAAAATGCTTTTTTTCGATTATACTTATAC
>NZ_JAVFHM010000310.1:0-592 GCF_041954005.1 Priestia sp. BR_2
CAAGCACAAAAAGAACAAGAGCAAGCTCAAGCAGCAGCACAAGCACAGGCAGCACAAGAGCAAGCACAAAAAGAACAAGAGCAAGCCCAACCAGCATCCCAAGCACACGCAGCAGAAGAACAAGCACAAAAAGAACAAGAGCAAGCCCAGACCACAACAAAAGAAAAGGCAGCAGAAGAACAAGCAGAAAAAGAACACAAACAAACATAACAATCAGCAGAAACAGAGGCATCAGAAGACCAAGTACGACAAGAACGAGAAAGACATCAGAACACAGCACACGCACCACAAAACCCCGTACAATGCCAAAAACCAAAAGAAACAGTGCAACGACAATAAGCTGACCAAGAAATAACACAAGAAAAACAAGACAAAGACACACAAGGAGCAAACGAACAAGCACAACAAGAACAAGAGCAAGACGAACCAGACGCAACAGAACAGGCAGCACAAGAGCAAGCAAAAAAAGAACAAGAACAAGAACAAGCAGCACAACAAGCACAAGCAGCACAAGAACAAGCACAAAAAGAACAAGAGCAAGCTCAAGCAGCAGCACAAGCACAGGCAGCACAAGAGCAAGCACAAAAAGAAC
>NZ_JAVFHM010000311.1:0-5130 GCF_041954005.1 Priestia sp. BR_2
GCGCTATGACGGCTACGACACACGGATGTTTGCTCTTTGAAAACTACATACGCCAACGCTTAACCGGCAGATGGAAAACTGCTCATCAAACCAAAATCAAAAGAACGCTCATCGCCGCTTGGCTAGACCGGCAACCGAAGCCGGATGTTAAGGGTGAATCACCATCAAACAAATAATTTTGGATTTGAAAGGATTGGGAGTCTTGAAAAAAGTTGATATGGTTCGTCATTTAAACCGCGCACACACATTGTTCGAAAAAGGTGAATTTCATCTGAATGGCCATCCTGTTTGGATCGTGTTTCAGTATCCGAATCAATTTGACGAAGAATGGAATCGAATGATGGAACAATTGAAGTCGGATGAGGAGTTGGCTTCGATCGCGGCAAAATATCGGATTGATCAGATACAAACGAATGCTCGGATTTTTATATGCATGTGGAATGAGGATAAGAAGCAGGCGCTTTCGATGGAGTCTCCTGAAGCGAATACGGATCGTTTTCTCTGTACGAATGATATTGGGGAACTGTTGGATATTTTCATTCCTGGTGACGAAGGTGTGTTCGAAACGATTATTGATCATTTGGAGACCCGTCATGAGTGGTGGGAGCTAGAAGAGCTCGATGCAGGAAATGATGATATCTCAAAGATATACCGAAAGGAATTGATACTATGAGTAAATTGCCGAATGGAACAGGTATTTTTAATTGCCCTATATGTGGAGACTTAGCTAACCCGGATCGACTCTTGCAGATCGTTGAAGTCGAGCTTGATTCTGAGTTGCACGAACTTCCAGATGGATACGAAGCGACAATGTTTCAATGTGTAGGCTGTAGTAAAGAGTTTTCCCTGGCCGGAAATTTCATGATCCATGCTGTTTATACTGCTCCTGTCCCTTTAGATTTAAGTGAAATTGCGGCTGAGTTAGAATCAACATCGTTTCGAAGTGTGACCCAACTTCCTTTTTTGACGGATCAGAACTATGTGTATTTTCAAGGTTACGAGGATGGAACCGATATACCCGTTCAGATCCGTATCAACAAGAACACGTTCTCTGTCTATACCAGGTCACATACGGAAGACGGCTATTATGAACACAATGATCTGGAATATCGCCCGAATGGGGAAGACCACCGCAAGATGATGGAATCGATCGCAGATGAGCTTAAAGCCTTTTTGCTTGAGCGGAATATGTGGCATGGCGTTACGATCTTCTTCAACGGAAAAGCGTTCAGCGAGGATAAGGTGCTGGATAATGTGAACCCAACAGGTCCATTCGTTAACTGTAATCCAGAAACATTGACGGTTAGCTTCTACGAAAACCAACTATATGAAGCGTTCAGTAATGGGGATTTGGAAATACATGAGGCATTGAAAATGATGTTCTCTAAATATGGCTACTATTATGAATTGCGCCATAGGGATTACTTTTCAATTTATCCGTTTCTGCCAATATAAGAAAAGGTTGCGGCCAATAGGTGCTGTCTGTAATGATAACAAACTTCGAAGGGATGCGGTATTGGATGCAATTGACTTTGGATTTGTTTCAGGATGAATTATTTATTGTAAATTCTGATCTTGATAATCTGTTGATTACTGAAATGACTCTTACTGAATTCATGATGAATTCTAAATGGGAGGCCTTCCTGGATACAGAGGCTACAGGAGAAGGTAAGGGGAACTATTATATGAAGCAGCCGGATGGATCCAAGTTTAGGGGGGGCTGGATCGGGAAGTATCGATCTGCTGAGCAAGCAAAAAAGGAATTTCATTACCGTCAGTTATACTGGGCATTGCATGGGAATGGTTATTTCCTAGAAAAAGCACTAGCAAGCTATCCTAAACTTCATCAAGCCTATAAAGAAATTCAGGCTTATCGGAAGAGTGTATTTGTAAGTAAAGGGGATTATGTCCGGGTATGCTTAAATGGAGAGGATAGGTTCTTTCACATTCATGATTGTCCGATGTTTTCCCGGGTATCCATGAGGGCGTTTGTCAAAGGGCATGGGTTAGCAGAGCTAAATGGTAATATGGATCAGACATTTAATCCAATCGAAATTGCGTGTATTGCCATCGAGCAGGTAATGGAAGATAGAATCGGAAATCGTTATCGACCTTCTGACGTTTTTCCAGGTTTTAGCGAATTGGAGAATCTGACGGGGATGAAGATTAGATTCCGTATACCACAACAATTTAACGAGAAAAATGAACCTCAAGATTACAAGGTGTTAGAAGGCGTGTCACGCTTTAATGGGTGGAGTTATGGGCTGAGGGTTCATCTCGAAGGTGAACTTCAAGACGAAGACGAAGTGTACTTTGTCTTCCCTTCACAAATACTTCTTAACGAATGTTCAAATCTCAGCTAGACTCTGTTGCTAAATGCTTGAAGATAGATGTTACAGATCAAAAAAATAAAAGAGGCCCTGGTGCCAGGGCCTCTTAGAGGGAAAGTCAAAGGTGTAATCTTATCTTTTCCTAAATGAGTTTGATTTAATACATATCCACGCCATTGACTGAAACGAGTCGATGGCTTTTTTGTGCGCAAATGTTGCCCTGCCTGCGTGGCAGGGCTTCGGATTAAATGGTGGTTATCACGGACCTCGAAATGCCCAATTCCGCATTCCAATGTCCGTGATAACCGGCGAAGAATAATCCACGATGCAAAACCTTCTCGAAAGATAAAAAACCTTCAGGTAATCCACCCATCCATTTTAACTCGTTAAAATGCATTGGATGCGGAGTCCAAAACCATGTGTAAGCAGATTCGAAGAAGTACCCCTAACTTTGTTTCGCAAGTGTCCTCCAGCAGCTGCTTAAGGCTCCTTGCGTTTTCTTCAGGCACATCCGGGACGTGTGTCGTAACCGTTGATAATAGCAAACCACGCAGCCATCCTCCGAGCAAGGGTGGCTTTTCTCATTCGAGAACGCCAGCCCTCCGGGCAGACCTTTGCACTCCGGAAGCCTGCGCGGTAAGGGCGCTATGACGGCTACGACACACGGATGTTTGCTCTTTGAAAACTACATACGCCAACGCTTAACCGGCAGATGGAAACTGCTCATCAAACCAAAATCAAAAGAACGCTCATCGCCGCTTGGCTAGGCCGGCAACCGAAGCCGGATGTTAAGGGTGAATCACCATGAAATATCCCGATAGGATTTAGGAATCTTTCTGCCAAGTAAAAGACTTTTGCAAATGTTATGTAGGCAAGTGCAATTGAGACAACCACAAAAAATTATCTAGGAAGAAGGGAATTATAATGACAAAACAATATATTCTAAATCTCGAAACTTCTAAAATTGAATTGCATTTTTCTAAAGAAGAGTATCAATCTCTAACCACGGATGAAAAAAAGGCAATAAAAAGGGCATATATTTTCTCAGGTTCTCGTTCTGCTTGGGTGTCCCGTTCAACCAAAAATCATTATTCAGCTATCCGAGCAGCTAAACAACTAGGCTTTACAGATGGCGGTAAAACTGGAGAACGCTTGTCCTATGCTGAGGAAGTAGAAAGACAAGTAGAAAAAGCAGAAGCACGTATTGAGCGCTTCGAGAAGTATGCGGACAATGCGGAGACAAGAGCAAAGAACCTGCAAAAAGACATAAACAGTATGCACGGTGACATTTCATTTTTCACTCAACCGATTATTGCAGGACATGCAGGAAGTCAACGATTTGCGCGTCAAAGAGAAAAAATGTTTGACCGTTATCATAGAGGATTTGAAGAGTACCGAAAGAGTGAATATTTCCGTGATCGAGCCGAAACAGCACAACAAACGGCAAGTATGGGTAAATTTAAGGACAGAACATATTTAAGTAACAGAATTGAAGAAAGTAATAAAAATATCCGTGAATACCAGCGTCGAATTGTACAAGCAGAAGAAACTCAGAACGAAACATACATGGAAACTCTACTAGAGAAAATGGAATATGAATTAGATAAACTTGCATTTCTCCATAATAAAATGGACGAGATCGGCGGCGTTCAATTTAATAAAGATAATCTAAAGGCTGGTTATCTCGTTAAAATTCGCGGCAGATGGGATATCGTTGTTAAAGCGAATCCAAAGACTGTGGAGGTTAAGCCTGATGTTGTTCCATATACACTCAGGTACCCTTATGGTGAAATTCAGGATATGAAAATTCCAGAGGGATGGATGGAAAAGAAAAAGGAAGTAGTAGTTAATCCGTTTGAGGTAGATGATATTGTAGTTCGCACAGCTATTGGCGGCAATACAATTATTAGAGCTTTCCAAGTTGTTAAAAAGAGTGTTAAAAGCGTGACAATCAAACAAATATTTATAGAAAACAATATTCCTCAGATTAATAACTTTAAAATAGGAGTACCAGAGCGGCGCGCAGTTAAACAAGATAGAAATAACAATTTTGTGGTAAATCATGATGATTGGTATCTATACAAATACAACAGCGCAGTATAACGATGAGTAAAAAAACGGCCCTGGTAGCCAGGGCCGCATAGATAGGGAAAGTCATAGATGTATCCTTATTTTTTCCCTAAAGTAAGTGATTATGCATATCCACGCCATTGACTGGAACGAGTCGATGGTTTTTTTATGCGCAAATGTTGCCCTGCCTGCGTGGCAGGGCTTCGGATTATATGGTGGTTATCACGGACATCGAAATGCCCAATTCCGCATTCCAATGTCCGTGATAACCGGCGAAGAATAATCCCCGATGCAAAACCTTCTCGAAAGAAAAAAACCTTCAGGTAATCCACCCATCCATTTTAACTCGTTAAAATGCATTGGATGCGGACTTCTCCCGTTAACGGGAGAAGTCCAAACCCATGTAAGCAGATTCGAAGAAGCACCCCCGGCTTTGATTCGCAAGTGTCCTCCATCAGCTGCTTAAGGCTCCTTGCGTTTTCTTCAGGCACATCCGGGACGTGTGTCGTAACCGTTGATCATAGCAAACCACGCAGCCATCCTCCGAGCAAGGGTGGCTTTTCTCATTCGAGAACGCCATCCCTCCGGGCAGACCCTTGCACTCCGGAAGCCTGCGCGGTAAGGGCGCTATGACGGCTACGACACACGGATGTTTGCTCTTTGAAAACTACATACGCCAACGCTTAACCGGCAGATGGAAAACTGCTCATCAAACCAAAATCAAAAGAAC
>NZ_JAVFHM010000312.1:0-273621 GCF_041954005.1 Priestia sp. BR_2
CTCTGTACTGACGTAGGCGGGCGCGTAGTCCGAGCTCTCTTGGTCACAGCCGGACACTCACTCGGCGGACAAACGGCGGGTAACATGTTCGGTTTGCGCGTCCTCAACCCAGAGACCAAGAAGGAAGAGGACCTGTGCGACTCGCGCATCAACGCAGGCGTGCTATTCGCCACCGCTGGGCAAGGTGGGGACAGCCTGACAACGTTCGCGGCCGAGAAGATGCCGCATCTGAACGTGAGCTTCGAGCACATGACCAAGCCCACCCTCGTGGTCGTCGGGGATCAGGACGACACTCCTAACAAGTATCAACTGACCGTTCGAGGGCCGGATTGGATGACCGACCCCTACTTCCTCAGCCCGGGAGCCGAGAGCCTGCTCACCCTTTTTGGCGCAGAACACTCGCTTGGAGGAATCGCTGGTTACGAGGTTAAGGAAACAACAGACGATAACCCAGAACGAGTTGCCCTGATCAAGAAGGTTACATGGGCTTACCTTCGACATGTACTCAATATTGAGCAATCCAGCTGGTCGGCAGTGAAAAAGACTTTGTCTGACACGGCAAATTCAATTGGTCGAATTGAATCCAAATAAAGCTCTAGAAAAAGAGAGTAAGCTCCCCCGCCGGCCCAATGCCTGTAAAAGAGCTTACTCTCTTTTTCTGATCAGCACGTTAATGTCACATATATTGAGCTATGCTGTCCAATTGTTTAACGAGGTTGCCCGATCTATTCCGCGGCAACCTCGTTGTGTTTTAATGAAATTAACGTTTCCCGGCATGGATATGGTCACACCGTATTGAGGCATCTGTCCGGAGGTCATGACGGCTTCCTCACTCGCGATTGAAGATAATACAGCTGTTCCAACCCAACCGGCGCGTTGCACTTCCGGAACTCAGCCATTAACTTGAACATTCCCTCTAAGATATTCAAGGCTATATATATCGGAGATTTTTTCCAGCACACGCTGCGCATGTTCTGTAAATTTCAAGTCCGCAATCCGATCTTTGAACAGAAACACGCCGGTCTCATTGCTGTTTTTGCCGAGAGCTCCCTCATATAATAGGTTGGCTCCATGAGTAGGCGGAGAGGAAAAAAACTTCATAAACAGTTCAAACCCTGCGGTCAGTCCGGAATCTTTTCCTTTTCTTAGCGTATTGTTAATGCCTGGGTCAACGCTGCGGATCTTAATGCCTTCCTTTGCAAGCTGCGGTGCGACGGCTTGGGTCCACAACGAAAGAGCCAGCTTTGAAGTCGCATAGGGTCCATACATTTTGCGGAAGGTTTTGGGATGCTCCAATTTTTCGATCGTAAACTCCTTCGTAAATCTAAACACCTGCGACGAAGTGTTAATCACGGTTTTTAAGCTGCCGTTCTTCAACAGCTCCTTCAATTCCATCAGAACAATAAAAGGAACGACCGTCAACAATTCATAATGCAATTCGCGGCCTTGTTTCGAATAGCGCAGCTCACTTAAGCCTCCTCCGGCGTTGTTAAACAAAATATCGATCCGCTGTTCCTTGCTTTTGATTTCTTCCAAAGAGTGCCTCAAGCTGCCATATTCGGTGAGATCCTTCACTTTATAGGCTCGGAGCCGTCCGTCCTTGAGATGATTTTGAAGGAATCTATCGTCCGCCGGAAAATCCGACCGGTTCAAAGCAACCACCTGCCAGTTCTCCGACAGCATTTTCCGGGTCAACGCCAATCCGATCCCGTTACTTGCGCCTGTAATCAGTGCAATATGTTCTCGTTGGTTCTTACTCAATGCATGTCCTCCTTCATTCAGAATTTCATCGGTTATATGTGCTCATCAGTCGGAGTCGGGCAGGAGGATCAGTTTGCCGTGGGCACTCCCGCTCTGGCTGATTTGAACAGCTGAACGCCATTCATCGAGTTGGAAAGTCTTCGCGACCGGAATCGTGAACTTGCCGTCCGCTGCGTACCCGGCAAAGTCGCCGACAACGTCATAACGTGCGGTATGTAGTTCTCCATAGCTGGTGCGAACGCCAAGTTCAGCGGCTGCGGCGAAATCGCTGACGGTTAGAACATGCTGGGGATGCCCGTTGACGATTTCGACCAGATCTTTCAATGAACCGCTGTTTGGCGCCGTATCCAGGGCGAGGTCAACCGGCTGTTTCGCCAGTTCGGTCACTCGTTCGACCATTCCATCACCGTACGAGGTCACCAACGCTCCCATTGAGCGGAGCTTGTCGGCGTAGGTGGGCCCAGCGGTTGCGATCACGTGGGCACCGCGCATGAGGGCAATTTGAACGGCGGCGAACCCTACCGTGGTGCCGGCTCCGTGCACGAGTACGGTCTGACCCGATTTCACCCCAAGAGTATCAATGCCACGGTAAGCGGTTTCGACTGCCATTGGCAACGCTGCAGCTTGAACAAAGTCGAGTCCGGCCGGCATACGGAACCAGTAGTACATAATCGCTTGATCCGACGCACCGGCACTCGATCCATTCATGAAATCTGCCCCACCCAGAACGGAATCGCCGATGGCAACATCGGTTACGCCCTCTCCGATTGCGTCTACAATACCGGCCACGTCTAGCCCGATTCCGCGAGGCAAGGGCAATTGACCGGCAAAATGGCCTTGGCACGTCACCCAGTCAACCGGATTTAAACCGCAAGCGCGTACTCTCACGCGAATTCGTCCCGGCCCTGGCTCTGGGATCGCCACCTCATCCAAGCACAAGACATCCGTTGGTTCTCCGTATTCGTGGAACCGGATGGTCCGCATGGTATTCTCCATTGTGATCTCCCCTCCATTTTGCTCTGATAAAATCGTGTTCTCTGTGATTTCGAACGTTCTTCCAAGGAAAACAAAGAAATCCTAAACTAACTATAAAGTTGACTAGAAGCCAGGGGGGCATGAGGGGAACCTATGCCCCCTGCCCTCGCTTTAATAGATCTAATGTAAGAACAGAGGAGCTTAGATCTGGGAGCCGCCTCCATCGACAGGGAACTCAGCCCCGGTGGTATAGGTGGCCTCAAATGCTAGAAATGCAACAGCCTTGGCTACCTCGACTGGATCGCCTAAACGCAGCATTGGAATCTGCTGTCTCATCTGTGCCTTTGTCTGTTCGGCAGCTTCTTCAGGCATTGACTTTTCCATGATGCCTGTGTCAATAACGCCGGGACTGACTGCGTTGACGCGAATATTTCGAGGTAATAACTCGCGCGCCAGACCTCGAGTCATGGAGCGCAGCGCTGCCTTACTAGCTGCGTAAGCACTGAGCATTGGGAGACCCACTACGTTCACGATTGAGGTGGTAAGGACTACCCCGCTACCTGAGCCTAACAGCGGAGCGAGTTTCTGCACGGTAAAGTACGGTCCTTTGGCATTGATTGTAAGTATCTCGTCGTACTTTTCTTCTGTCATGGCTTCGAAAGGGACAAACCCCGTGACACCGGCGTTAACGAACAGGGCATCTACGGTTCCAAATTCAACCTCCACTCGATCGGCTAATGCGGCGATATCCTTCAATGAGGCGGCATCGCTTAAGACCGCGATCGCGTGGCTTCCGAGTTGTTCACGAGCCGCATCCAGCGTCGCCTGAGTACGTCCGGTAATCAGAACGTGTGCGCCTTCATCCACTAGCAATTTCGCCGTCGCAAGGCCGATTCCGCTGCTGCCTCCCGTGATCACGACCTTTTTTCCAGAAAATTTGCCCTTACTGAATGATTCCATTTAAATCGTCCTCCCTTTGATAATCCGTAATCGGATGATTAGGTACAGGAGCGATTATACATCAGTAAATTTAATAAGTAAACAAAATTAATTAAATTAGTTCATTTAATTAATTTCATACATAAGGGTCAGCAAATTTGTTATAATATGTTTTATAGGCATCAAAGGGAGGGTCTTATCCGTGAGAAAAGCTGTGAGTGTAGATACATATGTGGAAAAAATAAAACCCATTATAAGAAAAACAAAATTCAGCCAACTGAAAGTCGACGATCTCGCAAAATATATGGATATCAGCAAAGTGACGCTCTATAAGCATTTTTCCTCCAAAGACGACATCATCGAACAAGTCGTGGATTATTACATTGATTATTCGAAGAAGGCTGACACCGTTGTGAAAGACGATTCCGTCTCTTTTTTGGATCGTTTTCAATTAACATTTTTACAATCTTTGATGTGTGCCGCGTATATCTCTGATTTGTTCTTGCAAGATCTGAAGGAATTTTATCCACACCATTTTGAGAATCTGTCCGTTGCCCTGCAAAATCGGAATAAAAGCTTACAAACTTTTTTTGAATCCGGTATGGAGCAACAGGTTTTCAACAGATTGAATGCCGTGTTGTTTATGGTTCAAGATGACGCTGTTCTGCGACGTTTTATCGAGCCGTCATTTTCGATTCAGTATGATATCACTGTGAAACAAGCGATTATGGATTTCTACTACATGAAGCAGTATCAATTGCTCAAACCTGAATATCTGAAGATGATTGACGACTCCGATATGGAAAGGAAGATCGTTCATATTTTGCAAGCCATTTCGTAAGCGAAGCATCCATATCCGATTCCGTTGTGTTTCGCTGAACGTAGGATAGGTCGAAGGACGTCAAGAAAAAAGGAATCCCCCTTGAGGAATCCCTTTCTATAAAAATTATAATGTTCGACTTTACATCCTCTTTTAGTTAGAAGCTGGGGCTGGGCCAGCACCTTCTGTTGGAGGTGTTTTTTGCATTTTTTCCTTTGCTTTCTCGATTTCTTCCTTCTTCAGAGGTGCGCCGAACCATTACGCAAACGAATGACGATAGCGTAGGATTGAGAAAACTTAAAACTATAGATGTAATGGGAGGAACTGATTTGAGGACGGATATAAGTAATTGGATGCCAATAACTGTGCCGGAAATAAAGAAAGTTTTTTCTGACATGCCGCTTCATTGGTGTATCGCTGGAGGTTGGGCTTTAGATTTGCATCTATGTAAGCAAACAAGGGAACATAGCGATATAGATGTTATTATCACTCGAGATGAGCAATTAATCGCTTATCAGAATTTAAAACGTGATTGGATGTTATACAAGGCTCAGGATGGTATTTGGGGAAGATGGAGAGTATTTGAACTCTACCGAAGACATTTGGGTTAGTAAGAGTAGTGAAACGCCTTGGGCATTTCAAATTATGATAATTGATACCGAAGAGAATTTTTGGACTTATAAGAGAGATAAATCAGTCAGAAGACCACTTGATCAAATTTGTTTGAAAACTGTTGAAGGCATACCTTATTTAAGACCTGAAATCCAACTTCTCCATAAAGCAGGTAGTTCGCAAGTACGGGAAAAGGATTATAATGATTTCCAAACGATGCTTCCGTCACTTCTACCACAAGAAAAAGCATGGCTGAAATCTTCTCTAAACCGGCAATTTCCAGAAGGTCATGCCTAACTCAAATTTCTTTAATATATAGCGTAAATGCTTGTTGCTGCTCCTAACTAACGGGAAACGATAGTTCAACAGCACAGCGGCAGTCTAATACTTTATTTTCTCGTTCAGGACTGCCGTCGGTTTAAATAATGGGGTCAGTCTAAAACGGAAATGCAAGGCGACACGGCGCCGCCCATCGCCCCTTCCATAACCTTCAATAGCGAGTAGATCACTGACAAGTCATCGACAGGAACTTTATAATCCGATTTTAGATCACTATGTTATATTGAATGACTTTCAACGAAATTTTCCGAAGAGCCAGAAAATAAAAGCGCGTGAGGAATAAACAAAGGGGCAACCTTTTTAGATCGCCCCCCATCCTATTAATGAACTGCTATCCTTAAGCCTTTCAATTTCACTCCCGCTCAAGCCCTTGTCCATCCACGCGATGGCTCTCGATTAACTGCATAACCCACGTTTCATCAAATCGAAGCTTTTCCAGCCGATGCCGGAAAAAGATCTGAATATATTTCTGCTCCCCGCCGGGAATCCGTTCGTCTTTGCTCGCATATTCCAACCGTTCTTCCTCGTGACGGATTTCATAACGCAGGTAATCTTTGTATTGATGCAAAATTAAAAACTGCAATTCCTTGCTGATCAGTTCAAAATTTTTCAGTTTCGTATAAAAATGCAGCTCGTAATCCGGCGAATATGGAATCGGTTCTTCCATCAACCGAAAAAAACGTATTCTGCCTTCGTCCGTAAGTTTGTAAGTCTTTATTTTTTTTCCTCTTCCTTGTTTGGCACCCTCCGGTTGCTCATCGGGAACCTGTTCGATCAGCCCGTCCGCAAGCATGCCGTGGATCAGCGGATAAATCGCCCCCCAGCTGACTTTTCGCGTAGGACCAACGATCCCGTTCAAAATTTGATGCAGCAAATAGCCGTGCATCGGGTTATTCATCAATTCGCCGAGTATGAACAATTCGTACAAACGAAAGGCCCCCCCTTGTAGGTTTTACTGCTTTTAAGCAAACAACAGTATAACATACGGCTGCCTGAAAAAACAGAAAAGCCGCAAGTCGCGGCTTTTCCTGGCCGCATCCGTTTGCGGCCGGTTCCGGTATTTCGCTTTGTCACCCTGCCGTTACGCCGAATGCTGCTGCGCCATCACTTGGCGGTGCTTCGGCAGGAATGATACGGCGAGCAGGTTCGCAATCGCGATCCCCAACATGAGCAGAAAAACGGCATGCATTCCGGCAGTCAGCTCCGTTTTGGAGCCGATTATGGTTACATACTGGTTGTAAATCGTGCCGAATACCGCGATGCCGACCGTTTGGCCCAGCGCACGGGCCAGCATGCTGGAAGCGTTGGCGACGCCGCGTTTTTCCCAGCCGACAACCGATTGCACGACAAGGGTGGAGGGCGTCGCAACGAACCCCATTCCCAGTCCGATTAGCACGAGGATACCGATCCAAAATACGTAGGGCGAGTTCATCTGCAGCGCAATCAGCCAGAGGGAGCCTGCCATGACCAGCGAAGAGCCGAATACGATCGATGCCTTCACCCCGACCCGGTACATGAGTCGGCCGGCGATGTTGGAGGCGAGCGGCCAGGCCAGCGACATCGGCATAGTGATCAGGCCCGAGCTTGTCGCGGAATTGGCGAGCACGGATTGAATCCAGATCGGCGAGTACACCGTCAACCCCGTCGTAATGCTAAACGTCAGAAATCCGCTGATATTGGTG
Organism: Priestia sp. BR_2; assembly: GCF_041954005.1. Classification (NCBI taxonomy): domain Bacteria; kingdom Bacillati; phylum Bacillota; class Bacilli; order Caryophanales; family Bacillaceae; genus Priestia; species Priestia sp. BR_2. Next base: position 7,129 of record NZ_JAVFHM010000312.1, read on the forward strand.
ACGTTCAATATGCGGATGCGGAAAATCGATAACGGGATCATCGGTTCCTCCGCCCGTTTTTCAATCCAGAGGAACAACATAAAACATACGGCCGATGCCGCGAACAGCCCCACGATCACCGGGGAATCCCAGGAAAGCCGGGACCCGCCGCTCAGCAGTGCATACAACAGCGCGGAGAAAGTAATGGTAAACATAATCGCGCCGAGGTAATCGATTTTTTTCGCCTGACGTTCGATCGGCTGGTGCAAAAATAAGACCACCAGCAGCAGGGCGATGATGCCGATCGGCACGTTGATGAAGAAGATCCATCGCCAGGAAACTTGATCGACGAAGTAACCTCCGATTAGCGGGCCGAGAAGGCCAGCCACGGACCAAACGGACGAAAAGACACCCATCATTTTGCCGCGCTGCTTACCCGAGAACAAATCGCCGATGACGGTAAAGCACACGGGCGCAAGCGCCCCGGCGCCAAATCCTTGCAAAGCCCGGAACCAAATGAGCCCCGTCATCGATTGCGCGGCTCCGCACAAGATGGAACCGAGCACGAATAAACTGATGCCCGCGGCGAACACGGGTTTGCGCCCGAATAAATCGGCTAGCTTGCCGAAAATGGGGGTTGCCACGCAGGTGGTCAACGTATAAACCGCAAACACCCAACTGAACAGCGTCTCGCCGTGCAAATCCTTGATCATATGCGGGGTAGCGGTGGCGACGACGGTCGCATCCAACGCGCCAATAAACATCGCCGCCAGCAGGCCGGCGACAACCATGTTGACCTTGGTTTTCGAGGCCATGCGAAAAACGCCTCCTTACATTTTTTTATGCCGCCCTTTGGCTTAACGATTGCAAACCAAGTAAAGAGTATTGCCTTGAGGATCGTTGAAATGCACGACATTAGCCTCCTTGCCTTCCACGGAATCGTGGAATTGAACGCCGCTGGTTCTCAGCGTTTCGATGGCTGACTCCATGTCCTCCACCTCAAACCCTATGGTCATGCTGCCCGATTTTTCCGGAAGGGAACCTTGTTCTCCGGCAAGATGCAGGAGACCGATCGTCAATCCAGGTGCCGCGATTTGCGCAAAATGCCCGTCACCGTGCTGCAGCTCCAATCCCAAGGTTTCGGTATAAAATTTCACTGCCTCTTTCATATCCGCTACCATCACAGTCACATTGCCGCTTTTGAACATCTTATATTTCCTCCTTATTCGATTGATCGATTTTATTATATCAAAATAATATAATAAGTAAATATATTTTATTGATATATTTTTCGGGAAAATGGTGAGGAGCTACGTAAAAAAGAGAACGCCCTCAAAGGGCGCTCTGTCTATCCGGGCAGCCTTGCGTCGCCCTCGATCCTGCCGCACGTGATGTGCCTTTCTCAAAGATGGGAGAAGTATGCTAGACTAAAACAGCCTTAGCCCGATGGGAAGCTCGAGCTAAGGCTGTTTAGACATTTTGTTTTATTCCACTGTCTACTTGACGATATCACTAAAGGGCGGCCTTCAATCTTGACGTTATTGCATCATTACTGTCTTTGGAATGCAACCTTTAGGCCTAGTCCGATATAAATTGCTCCGACGAATTTGCCACTTAGGCGGCTTAACCGGCTTATCCATGTCCTCCCTTTAACCAGTTTTCCGAGCGCAGAGATACCTAGTACAATTGAGGTTGTATACAATGCACTTAAAATCACAAAGACAACACCAAGGATCAAAAACTGCGTGGTGACTTGACCTCGTTCGTGATGAACAAATTGAGGCAAAAAAGCCAGAAAAAACAGCGCTGTCTTTGGATTAAGAACTTCTGCAACAGTTGCCGAAAAGAATGACTTTAAAGCTCCTGCCGTTTTAACCTTTGGAAGTTGTGGATCTGATGGCTTACTCATCATTTCTCGAATTCCTAAATATAGTAAGTATACCGCTCCTGCATATTTAACAATATTGAAAGCTAGAGCAGAGGTCATCAGTATAGTGGAAAGCCCGACAGTAGCAAGTATGGTGTGAAGAAAATCTCCGATTGCGATGCCAAGCCCTGCCATAATGCCTCCTTTTCGCCCGTTTTGAACGGTACGAGTAATGGTAAGAAGAACGGCAGGTCCTGGAATTAAAAATAGAAGAATGACAACGATAACATACCCCAGTAAAGTTGAAAAATCCGGCATCAGGCTTCCCCCTTCAAAAGCATTCAAGATGATATATTGTTGTTACGGTTTTGCAGCCATTGTTCAAATTCAGCGGGTGTGCTCACTTTATGATCTAATACAGCCGTATAGATATCAAAGCTTTTTACCTGTTTACCATACTCGGCTCTCGATGCCCAGACAGTTTTGATCCGCAGGATAGAGAGAACCGCCTCTTCATGAAGACGACCGGGCAACGTACGAATATGCCGCAGATCAGGTTGTTTCTCAGGATCATCAACGAACCAAATATCCAGTGACCACTGGCTCCCGCTTCTAGATAAGTAATCCAATCCAATAAAGTACCCGTCCGGGTAAGCCGGATCGGTGTTCCAACTACCGGTATCGTTCATAAATTTCATCTGCCGAATCTTGGGATTCAATATCAATAGCGAAGCAATTCCGGAAATTACAGCAACGTCCAACTTGGAACAAACGACCGTCATATCAAGGTCTCTCCAAGTCATTAAACCGAGTGCCGCACTTCCAACTTTGACGGGCATGCCGGCTGCTTTTAGCGATTGGATAAGGTTCAATTCTTCCGCCACTGCAGCGGCCTCCGCTTGCAGCTGAAATTGACGAGCAAGCAGATCTTCACGTTTTATCATTTATTCGCTCGCCTCCTGACGTTCATACCAATTGTTCCTATAGTTTTTTCTATCGTGGTCAACCGCAAAGCCAAAGATGACTTTCAACATAAATAATGGAAGAAAGAATTATTCAATTCATTACTTTACCACTCCATTAAAATCTTATGCAATAGCCTTGTTGTAAACGCGAGTTGACCAAATCAATGTGATAATCGTAATAACCGCAATGACAATAAATCCTACGAAAACTGATTGGTTTATAATTGATCCTTCCGCTAATTTTTTGGATGCTTCTACTCCATAATATAGCGGATTGACATGGGCGAGTACTTGTAACCACTTTGGTCCAAATGACATTGGTAATAAAATTCCGGAAAGTAAGGTTAACGGTAATTGTAAACTTGTTACTACGGCAGCAACCCCACCCACATCTTGGAAAAGTAAACCCAGACTTCCAGACCATGCTGAAACCATCATCGTAAGAACCGAGAGCAATAATAATTGTAATAGAATACCAACACAGTGCATTTCATAACCAAATAAACTTGAGATTGCTAAAACGATAATTGCTGGAATAAGGAACGCTACGACATCTTTTAACACCCCTCCCATTAACATAGCGAACCGACTGGCTGGGGTTACACGTAAACGTTCAATAATCCCACTTTTTAGGTCAAAAACCATTGACCATCCAGCCCCCATTCCAGAACTAAATGCCAAGAGAACTAAAATGCCCGGCACAAACATATCTAAAACCTGAGCGGTAGTCATAGCAGGATGGGTAATGTTTTTCAATAATGGACTAAATAATAAGATATATAACAAGGGAGTCATCAAACCTGAGATTACCCAAACCATTTGGCGAGCTGACTCTTTTAATTTACGAACAAAGAAAATATTCGTTTCCCGTACAACCTGCATCATTGTTCTTCTTCCTTTCCGCCGTCACGTAATTCTTTACCTGTTAATGTTAAAAAGACATCATTTAAGGAAGGCATGGATAACGATAAATTGGCTAATTCAATCTGATGTTCTTTTGTGAAGTTAATAATATCCGTAATTAATTCTTCACCTATGTCAGTATAAATGGAAAATTTCATATTTGCTTCGGTCACTTTATCAAGTTCTAATTGTTTAATAAATAGTTTCATTTTTTCGCTGTCCTGCAGATGTTTCATTTCCATTGAAACAACTTCACTCGAAATCTTTTTCTTTAATTCTGTAGGTGTTCCTTCAGCGATAATATTGCCGTGGTCTATGATAGTTAAACGGTCACATAACGCGTCCGCTTCTTCTAAATAGTGAGTCGTTAGGAAAATGGTCATTCCATTGTTACGTAATTTTTTAATGTGCTGCCATAAATTAGCGCGGTTTTGTGGATCAAGTCCTGTTGTTGGTTCATCAAGAAATAAAACTTTGGGTTCATGTAAAATTCCTTGAGCAATCTCTACACGGCGTTTTTGCCCACCAGACAATGTACGAACAAAGCGCGGAAGTAATTCATGAAAATCTAGCAATTTACTCAATTGTTCCATTCTCTGCACTGTAACATCATTTGATAGCCCATATAATTTTCCTGTTAGCTCCAGATTTTCCCGTACTGTGGCGTTTGGATCCGCACCACCTAGCTGACTAACATAACCTATATTTGCACGGACTTTTTTGGCTTCGGTTAACACATTATATCCAGCTATATAAGCTGTTCCGCTACTAATGGGCAACAATGTTGTCAGTATTCTTTGTGTAGTGGTTTTACCTGCTCCGCTCGGTCCAAGAAAACCAAAAATTTCTCCTTGATCGACTGTAAAGCTGATATTATCAACAGCAGTAATTTTTTCCTTTTTGCTCACATAAGTCTTACTTAAACTTTCAACACTTATTAATTTGAACATAATGTTTATCCCCTTCTTTCTTTGTTTTTCAGCTTCTTTTAAAACCCAAGCTTTACGATAGCATCAAGCCTATTCCGGACTATTACCCGTTTCACTTCCTATCGCGAAAGGAGTGTATACATTTTCATAAGCCACATGCATCGTCATCCCTCTTAACGCATGATCCAAATTGTGGCAGTGATCCATCCATAGTCCGGGATTATTTGCCAGGAAAGCAACTTCAATCTTCTCGCCGGGTTCAATATTTACTGTATCTAAGACAAGTGGGCTTCCACTAATCGGTTTTCCATTTTTACTAATGACTTGGACATGGTGTCCATGAAGGTGCATCGGGTGATCGGCAAAACTCCGGTTTACAAATGTTGTCTTCACCAGATTCCCCTCCTTGACCATAAGGGTCGGGGTATCAGGGAACGTTTTTCCGTTAATAACCCACTGTTGTCCTGCCTCACCGTTATAGACACCAAAATAGGTCTGATCAAGAATCAGTGTAAACGTTCTGTCGAACTCGGTGGAGGTATTGAATGGAGCCTGTGCCGGTGAACCATATTTCGTGATATCTAAAATCTCTCCTTCATCGAGCACATTTCGTTCCCCATGTCCGTCTGGGCTATACACGATTCCTATTGGTTCGCCTTCCATTAGCATTCCCAGCGTAACGGCGGTGTCAGGCATGATGAATTCGATATCGTAACGTCCCCCTCCTCCGATTCGTAATAAACTAGTCGTCAGAGTACCTGGCTCATTCATCTCATACCCATCGATGGCTACAACCTTGAAAGGCACGCCGTTCAAGGAAAACGTACGAGTTAAATTACCCGCATTTACGAGACGGAGACGTACCGGTGTTCCCGGATTAACCATTTTCCTTTGGAATGTATCTGCCGTATCCAGGGCTGGAATATGCCTGCCGTCCGGAGTGATCCAATCATGAGCCACAATCGTCGTATCCATCGTTTTTGTTTTATGTTGACTGGATGGATGTATGATAAATGCCCCGAATAACCCCTTTTGCACTTGGATAGAGGACTGCTGGTGGGAATGGTACCAATGGGTTCCCACCTCTTTTACAACAAATCGATAGGTATACGACTCTCCAGGCATTACGGCATCCTGCGTCATCCCGGCAACTCCATCCTCACCATTAGGGACATCAACTCCGTGCCAATGAATGGTAACTCCATTATCGATATTTTTATTCACTAATTTTACTTCCACCAAATCCCCTTCATTGGCGACAAGCTCCGGGCCTGGGCTCTGACCGTTAAACGTCCATGCTTCAATGGTTTCACCGGAAGCAAGACGAATCTTCTTTGTCTCTGCGTAGAGGATGTATTTTTTGTCAGGAATGTCTGTTTGAGGTCCTTTCAACCCCACAACACTAACCGGCTTATTGTCTGAATTGGAATCATGACCGTCATGGTGGGGATTTTTATTTTTATCTAAGCTGGAATCTCCACCCCCAAAATCGGCAGTATGGTGATGGACCATATTCATTCTGACAGGAAATTCACTCATCTTTTGAGAAACGACTAATCCTGTTATGGCTACTACAAACACCAAAACGAAATATACAGCTCCTCTTACGATTCTTATGCTATATCGTGGAAGCCGATTTTCCAGAAGCCTTATCCTTCTTCCATGGTAAAGCCATAGCAGACCTGCTGAAATGATCAGTAACCCACCATAAATCAAAAGATCTTTTGTATTAGGAATTGCAGGAATGTCTATCGTTACTAAAAAAAAGGCAAGTACTGCTCCCACAGTCATGACATGTACAGACACAATAAAGAACAGTAAAGACTTTTTATTGGTTCCCCTCGATAAGTTAGACAGCGCAAAGATCAACACAGTTGCCGCTGGCAAGTAACAGAGGCAATAGGTTCAAGACCCGGTCCATGATAAATAGCCATCCGTAATTTACGAAAATGATCATGATGTCCAGTGCCCAAACCATGATGAGGGCGGTACCGATGTAGACGCCAGCTTTGGCTGTTTTTAGCCATAATCGGAAGCTCGATTCACTCTCTCCAACATATTTGAGGTGATTCGCGGCATAGCCAGTAGCCCCTGAGACACCCACTAATAACAGTAATAACAAAAATTCCACTCCCATAAGGAATTCGAACACGACGGTTCCCTCTTTTCCCGAAATTTATCTTAATTATTAAGATATATTTCATGATATCAATCAGTCGTTACCTTTACCTCGGTCTTAAGGCTGATTAAGAGTTCTTAAACTTTTAGTTCTGACTGCCCCAACGTATATCGCTCAGTGAATGGATCCTCTATGCTATACTTTATGTATCGAGATAAATTAAAGGGGAATGTATTATGCGACCGACACAATCAGACCTTCATCTGTCACTTTTAGAAGCTTCCAAGCAGTTATCCACTCAAACTATCATGTTTCATCAGGCGATAGCTGGGCATCTTGGCCTTAACATTACAGATCATAAGTGCTTAGATTTGATTCTAAGCAGAGGAAGAGCCACTGCAGGACATCTAGCAGAGTGGACGGGACTAACCACAGGTGCTATTACAAGCGTGCTAAATCGCTTAGAAAGAGCGGGCTATATCCGCCGGACGAAGGACCCTAACGATCTCAGAGTGGTCTATGCCGAGCCGCTCTATTCGCAATTGCATACGATTAAAAAAGCATTCACTCCGTTAAACGATGCCATGCTTGAACTCTACTCAAAGTACAGTCAAGAGGAGTTACAGACCATACTCGATTACTTGATTCTCTCCTGTCAATCTCTTCGAAAGCTTACCGACGACCTTCGTAAACCAACTATAGAGAATCAGTAAAGCCGATGTCGTTAGTCCAACCCCATTTATCTTAATCATTAAGATAAATGGGGTGATGAGGTATTTCTATTAGAAATTTAGAACTAATTTTAGTCCTAGACTTAGCATGCTATGCTGAAGCCTAAACCACTCTTGCACTGCAGCAGACCGTATGGATGTTAACCCTCAAGGACAGCTTTTAAGCCAGCAGCTGTTTGCCGCTGCTCTTTCTTCATCGATTGACGCATGAAAAATTCAGCTACCTTCGGAACGTTGTCAACTTGAATTGAGAAATGAACACGGCAAGATTGATCTGAGATCGGCTCAATACGATAGCTTTCGCGAAACGATTGTTTTTCATCAGGAACTGTCTCCATCGTTAACAATTGATCCTGAACAAGCTCGGTCACGATCATGTTTTTTTCGCTCTTGAAGCCTGAGTATTTTCCACTTTCAAAATACTTGGTCCCCAACTGAGCAGGTCCTTCAGGAGTAACTCGAGTCTCCATAATGCCTTTAATCCAGGAAGGTCTCCCCTTTAAATCAACGAGGCGTGAAAAAACGATAGATGCGGGATAATCATAGATTTCGGTATATTCAAATTTAAGCATAATTATTATTCCTTTCGTTTTTGATGTAGTTGATTTAACGAAAAAGGATTGTCGACAGAGCATTGGTTAACATTTTTTCCATTTCCCCCTTATTCTCCCCAGTACCCGGTTTTCGCCATCCGATATACCCGTCTGGCCGCACGAGAACAGCCCCTGTGGAAGTTATACCGTATGCATCAAGAAAATCGTTCCCAGGATTGTTGAAATCAGCATTATGCCCATCAACCTGATAAATATCTATCGGGAAACGTAGCGTATCTTTAACATGTTTAGCAGCCTCCACCCAGTTTTTTCTGTCTGATCCAACAAGTAACACAAATCGAGAACCAAACAGATCGATGGAGGAAAGCCGCTGACCGTTACGTTCCAAAACGACGTGCGCAGCGCGGCTTCCTGGCTGACCCGTCCACGACTCTGGCTGTTGTACAAGGGGGAGGTTCTGCCCGTCTCCATCCGGTATGAATGCGCCGTCTGGATAGCGATAACCCATATTGACATGTAGGGTGTTTACCGTAATTCCATCCGTTCCTTCATGTTCGCGCTGCTGGGAGAGCATGACGACCTGTTCCACGGTGTAATCCGCTATAGGCCGGCGCTCCATGTCGTAAGTGGCAAGCAAGTCCTCGCCAGCTTCACCGCGCAACACGGCAGCCAGCTTCCAAGCGAGGTTGTGTGCCTCGGCAATGCCGGTATTGCCTCCCAAGCCGCCGCTGGGAGGTTGAACTCGTGCGGCATCACCAACGATAAATATACGGTCTTGCTGGAAGCGATCAGCTACGCGAGCAGCCATTTCCCAGGTTAATACCTTCTTGAACTTGACTGGAATGTCAGGGATTCCGATAGCTGCCCTTACTAATGCAATACATCGCTCTTCCGGGTAATCGTCAATCGTTTCTTCCTCCGGATCATAGATCACATCCAATCGGTATACATGAGGCCGTCTGTTTGTGCCGGGATACAAGACAAGGCTTCCGCTTGCGTCTTCATTAGCGAAGAAACACATATGTGCATTCTGGTTCTTGAAGAGATCATGGATGTCCGCCTCGAAAATGACGCTGATCAGATGAAAAAGTGTCCCCTCTCCATGCTGCCCGATTCCTAAAGCTGCACGGATACCACTTTTGCCTCCGTCGGCTCCAACCATATACTCGGATCGAATTTGGCGTGTTTTGCCGTTGGTGCGATCCCGAATGGTCGCCGAGATACCATGCTCATCTGCTTCGAATCCGATCATTTCCGTGTTGTATCGAAGATCGGCACCTGCTTGTTCAGCCTTCATCCGAAGCACAGGCTCAAGTAAATCTTGTGCAATGCCGTTTCCTTCAACAGGACTGGCATCCGTAAAATATGCGCTCATATCTTCCATCAGATTCTCGAATACTTCCCCGGCCAGACTCTCGACAAACATGATACCGAATTCCCGTGGAAAAGGTGGTTCTTCATGGCGTATCTCCTCTTCAACTCCGGCAGAGCGAAAGATTTCCATCGTGCGGGCAGTCAAGCTTGAGACGCGCGGATGGATGGCCGTGCCCGGATGGCGTTCGACGACTATTGACTTTATCCCTTGTTTAGCCAGAAACAGGGAAAGGGATAGACCTACGAGACTCCCCCCCACAATAAGCACAGGTACCGTTTCGTCAATCGTTGTGGAATTTAACGGATTCATTATGACCATGTCCTTTCGTTATTCAATTTCTTTTTCATCTAATCGGTTATCGATTGACTCATTTCTCTTGCGCAGCTCCTCCATGCTCCATGTCAGCCTTCGGGCTTCAATATCAACAATGACGGATTGGATCCATCCGATTTCAGCTTCAAGCACAGCTTGTTGATACTCGCTTTCCAACAAAAACAGCCTCGGCAGTCTTAGCGTAGCTCCTTTCTGAAACTGATCTTTGAGCCGAGCAAGTGTGTTCTCTAGCGCTTTGACCCGTTGTTTGAACAGGAGAGCCACATCTTCGGGCGTGAGCAGCGCCAGAAAAGAAACAGCAGCGGGAAATTCCAAAAACTCCTGTGCCGGTGTAGAAATCATTTCACGAATCCAAGTATAGGCAGCTTCATGGCCCAGATCCGTAATTTCATAAACAACCAAGTCCGGTCTCCCTTCGTTCTTTTTCTTACCGTGAATGGCAATGGCCTTGTCTCGATGTAACCGTTCAATCGTTTGGTAAATACTTGCTCGATGGCGAACGTTAATGACCTCGTCCTTCTCCCTTTCTTTAATTAACTGTTGCATACGATACGGATGCATAGGCTCCTCAATAAGGAAACAAAGGATGGCTAAAGCGACAGGTGATTTTTTGATATTGGTTATCATAGTCATAATATAACTAGTAATAATATAACGTGTCAACAGAAGAATCGTTAAAAAAAGGCGCCCAATAAGTTGATCGATTGTAAAACCATGAAAATCATAGTATATCCCGTGCTACATTTTCGGACCTCTTGGGACTTAGGCCCGGGAGCCAACAAAAAACAGGTAAATCCCTTACGCCAACATATCGCGTTACTGGTATGGTGCAGGGAAAGTGAAATTTTATCTCGACGGCTACCAAGAATGCGGGACTGGTGCGGAGGTTTTCTTCAGTGGTGCTCGGAGCTTCGTGAGATACGCTAACGATAACCCGGTACATGAACAAACCTACTCCACTCCCTTTATGGGTTTCCCACACTTCCAAGTAACAGACAATACGAGACCGCATATTTACAATGGAGCTACTTGTCCGATGCGCGGCTTCTATCGTTGGCATATTCTTGACTCCATATTGTTTGAAGAGGATTACGTGTGTCACCGTACAGTTCGCGCATGCTCCGCGTCGACGATTAACTAAGCGGCCAAACCGGCGTGAATCACGCTATCAGAATTTGGTCACATTGACTTATTCGCATGATCAAGTTCCCGGATTCGATGATCGACTGAACGGAGCCAGCAAGGCTTTGCTGAATAGCGGCAAATTTAACGACGGTGATTACAGGGAAAATGACAGAAGCTTTGCGGATACGATCCTTTAGTTAATTGGTCCAAAACAAACAGCTGCCGCAAGCGTTGTTAATTTCATCTCAAGGGCACCCAGAGTTAATCTCAGTTTCTTCATAATTTGGGATCACTAATTGGCCGCCCTTAAAAACAACAATTGCTGGCCCTTTAATCCACTTTTCAAAACAATTCCAGTGAACTTGTAAGATTTCGACTAAACACTGATATAAACACGATTGCAGCTACATTAGTCAGGATATATTCTTTTCCCTTCACGTACCATTTACTTTTTCATTTTGTGCAGTGTTTATTATGTTGATTTCTACTGTAACGACTATAGGAACGAGTTCAGAGAAACAAACCTCTCTCCCTATGTAAAAAGAAAAATCGTTGGTTCCACTATAATTCGTGCCAATTTGTGAACCTCTACATAGGCATCTATATAGGATAAAAAACCAATCATTTGAGAGGGGTATGAATAGTGTACCGCAACTCGTATTTCAATTATCAGTACTACAATCCTATGCACTACAATAATTGGAGTTATATTCAATGTCTGCATTATTACAATCGTGACAATCACCAATGGAGTCCTCATTTTAGAACCGTTAAATTAGGAGATTATGAGCGAAGACCATTTGTTGTGAACATCGACCAAGCCGCTAAGCAAAACAATACTTACCGCACAACTCTATGGACCGGGGAACAATTACAAGTTACTCTTATGAGTATTAATGCTGGAGATGATATCGGTTTAGAAGTACATCCGACAACGGATCAATTCATACGTGTTGAAGAAGGAGAGGGACTTGTCCAAATTAGCAAAGATAAATTAGATTTTCAAAAAATAGCATATGATGACTATGCCATTATGATACCCGCGGGAAAATGGCACAATGTTATCAATATGGGTAATATACCGCTTAAAATTTATGTTATTTATGCCCCACCTGAGCATCCATATGGTACAGTTCATGAAACAAAATCAATTGCCATGTCAGCGGAAGAAAACCACCAATTCTAATTAATTGAGTGAGAGGATATTATTAGAATGAAATTGTGTTTTAACTATTGATATGTTAGTCGTCAAAAACAGCGGGGAACTAAGACAATGTTGTAAATAAGCCTTAATTCCCCGCTGCTTTAATTTTAATGGAGCTGTCTAAGCACACTTACAATAATAAATCATGTACTGATAGGTCAAAGGTCACTTTTGCGACGGGCAACCACTTCCTTCTCGTGCTTTTAACCTCAGACTACATCAACGGGATCGAAACCAATTCCAATATAAAAGGAAGATCGTTAACATTTGCAAGCCATTTCGTAAGTGAAGCATCCATATCCGATTCCGTTGTGGACTACATTGCTAGACGTCTTCCCTTAAGAGTTGAGTGTTACGCTGAACGTGAACAGACAGAAGCATAAGCGCCTTGACGAATGTAAACTTCCATGATAGCTGTGTGGCGGATGCTAAAACTAAACAACGAATAAAAGTTTCAGTTCATAATCAGTATTGCCTACAGGCAATCACGCCGCTCCGCGGCACCTTGACCTCGTACACAGCGATAGTAATAGAATGGATGTGAATTTCCATATCGCAGCCCTCATAAAAAAAGTAATAGCTGACCCTTGAAATCGAAAAAGCGAAAGCCATGAACGAGAAAATAATGTCCAGACTTTCGCTTTTTCATTGAACGTTAATGTTATCCGTTAAATTATACCCATAAAAAGTATTAAGCAATGGTGTACATGAGTATGCCTCCCTCCTTTAAACAGATTCTTTATCTCTTCAGCGCAATTATTCGTCGTACCCTAGAATCATTTGGTCCAGCGGCGTGCCGGCAAGCACCATTGGGTACACATTCTCGTTGGTCGGGATGACGAACTCGACGAGCACAGGTCCTGTCGTCTGCAGCGCTTCTAACCAGACCTTGGAGGCTTCGTCCTTGTTCGTTGCCCTTAATCCCTTGATCCCGTATGCTTCCGCTAGCTTGACGAAGTCCGGACTGCCGGACAGATCAATCTGGCTGTAGCGTCGTTCGTACATCAATTCCTGCTGCTGCTTAACCATGCCGAGCACCTGGTTGTTCAAGACCACGATCTTGACCGGAATCTGATGAATCGCGCAGATCGCCATCTCCTGCGCGCACATCTGCATGCCCCCGTCGCCGTTGATCGAGACGACGAGACGATCTGGATTTCCGACTTTAGCGCCGATCGCGGCCGGGAAGCCAAAGCCCATCGTGCCAAGACCGCCCGACGTGATGAGCGAGCGAGGATGCTTGAAGCGGTAAAACTGCGCGGTCCACATTTGGTGCTGGCCTACATCGGTGGTGATGATCGCCTCTCCTTGCGTCGTCTCGCTAATCATCTCGAGCACATATTGCGGCTTAATGACTGTATCCGAATCGGTATACCGAAGCGGATGCTGCACCTTATACTCTTGAAGCTGCTCAAGCCAGGTGCCCGTCTGGGCTGCTTGCGCTTTCGTGTTCGCATAAGCCAGCACGTTTTTAATATCGCCGATGCATGCGAGATCTGTCTTGACGTTCTTGCCGATTTCCGCAGGATCGATATCGATATGGGCGATACGTTTGGCCAGAGGCGCAAACCCGTCCAGCTTCATCGTGACCCGGTCATCGAAACGCGAGCCGATCGAAATAATGAGATCCGCATTCTGCACCGCCATGTTCGCCGCATATACGCCATGATGTCCGAGCATGCCCAGCCACATCTCGTCATCGCTTGGAAACCCGCCGAGGCCGAGCAGAGTGGTCGCGACCGGAATCCGCGTAGTGTGGACGAATTTGATCAGCTCCTGGGAGGAGTTCGCATAGACAACGCCGCCGCCTGCGATAATAACCGGCTTGCGCGCTTCCGCAATCGCCTGAAGCAGCGCATCTATTTCCGCCGGATTCGGTTCCGGGGCTCCATGGTATCCGCGCAACCGAACCGTGTCCGCTGGACGATATGCCATCCGCTGGTTGGTCACGTCTTTTGGAATATCGATCAAGACAGGACCTTTCCGGCCCGTGTTCGCGATGTAGAACGCTTCATGAATGATGCGAGGAAGGTCGTGTACATCGCGAACCATGTAGCTGTGCTTCGTAATCGGCATCGTGATGCTAATGATGTCCGCTTCCTGAAAAGCATCCGTGCCCATGACATTCGTAGATACGTTCCCCGTTATGATCACCAGCGGTACCGAATCCATATAGGCGGTTGCAATCCCGGTCACCAGATTTGTTGCACCTGGACCGGATGTCGCGATGCATACCCCAACCTTCCCCGTTGACCTGGCGTAGCCGTCCGCCGCGTGGATCGCGCCTTGTTCGTGTCGGGTCAAGATATGCTTGAAATCTGGCTGATGTACCATCGCGTCATAGATATAGAGCACATTTCCTCCAGGATAACCGAATACGCACTCTACGCCTTCCTGCAGCAAGCCGCGCAAAAGCACCTCCGAACCGGTGATATATTCCTCTGATGGCGTCGTTGTTTCATTCGTCATTCCTAATTGCTGTTCCACTTGGGCAGCCTCCTTTGCAAAATACTCCCCCTCTCCTCCTGAGCAAACTGACAGCGGTCAGCTCATACAGGGACGAAAGGGGATTTTTTCGCGGTACCACCCAAGTTCGCTGCACCCTCGCGAATGCAGCCTCATGAGGTAAGGCCGATGCCTTACCTGCGGCGCGTTAACGAGCACCATTTCGGTTAAGCCTACTTGCGGGACAGAAAAAGACCAGCCGCGCTTTCGGTTAACAGCTCCGAGACGACACCATACAAAGGGTTAAGGCAAAGGTTTCAGCGTTTCCTCTGCTCTCTGGGCATAACCGCCCTTGCCGGCTTTCTCTTCATCGCCTGTTGGTATTAAACAAATAACCCCTTCCATCCCAAGGCTCATAGAAATGCTAGAAGCCTTGGGACGAAAGGGGAATCGCGGTACCACCCAGGTTTACTGCAACCTCGCAATTGCAGTCTCATGAGGTAAAGCCGATGCTTTACCTGCAGCATGTTAACGGATGCCAGGCCGGTTGATCCTACTTGCGGGCGTGTAATCACGCCTTCCGCGTTCGGTCAACAGCTCCGAGACGACACTATACATGCGTTACGACGGAGGTTTCAGCAAACCCTCCGCTCTCTGGACATAAACGCTATTGCATAGCCTTCTCTTCTTCGCTATGTTTGGATTTTTCTGATAATAGCACAGACTCGACTTTTTTTCAAACCGAATGATTTATCTCACCTCAAAGTGAGGCAACAGCAACTAGATCAAGTTATCCTGCCCATAAGCAGAGCGAGGTCGCCGATCGATCCACTGTAACCTCGTCGTGTTGTATTTATTGAGTTCTTGTCCCCGTTAAGTTTAACCTCTTCATGCTTCAGATGAGTATTCACGGTTTCGAAAAATATAAAATTGCCGGCAACACCACATGATCAACAATCTCTTCCAATTTCTGATGCGACACCCATCCATTTTCAAGCAAAAACGTATAACGAATTTGCTCAAAAAGAATGAGTTTGGTCGCTTTAGGTGGGAGCTTTGTGATTTCTCCCCGCTGTACGGCCTGTTGAAGAACGTAATCCATAATCTTAATATTGGAAGCCGTTGCTTCGGCCAACATCTGGCTTGTCCGTTCTCGCTCCTGCTGGTTAATCATCTCGGAAAACAGCATTTTAAATAATCTAAACGGTCCTTGGTCGGACTCCAAAATAAAATGCTGACCAACAGATACTAAATAATCACGGAGACTGCCTTCGTCAAAATCCAAATTCTTGAATTTCTCTTCCGATTGTTGCATCCGTTGTTGGACAGCTGCAAACACTAAATCAAACGGAGTATCCCAATAACGATAAACCACCGAACGACTGGTATTCGCCTCACGAGCAATACGCGCAAAATTAATCGCGCTGTACCCTTCCGTCTCCAGCAGACGATACGTTGCTGCATAAATATCGTTTTGTAATTGGTCGCCGCGGCGGCGGCTTTTATTTGATTCCGTCATCACTCTTTCTCTCCTTGTACGTTCATTATACAGCAAACTGTATCTTAAATAAATAAGATTCACTTATGTATCTAATTGACTTTTTAAGATACACTGATGTATCCTAATTATAAAATAAGATACAGTTATGTATTTAAAGGAGAGGTAATCATGAAAGTTATTGTTTTAGGAGCATCGCACGGGGGTACTGAAGCGGTTGAAGCGTTACGATTGATGTGTAAGAATGCGAACGTTCAATGGTATGACAAAGGAGACTTCTCCTCCATTTCGGCCAAGGATCTTGAATCCATTCAACAACAAGGAGTATCCATCTTCGGCAACACTGAAATAACTAAAGTAGAACCTGGCAAACATCAAGTGGAAATATTCAATCATGCGACAGGGGAGACGCGAAAGGAGGATTATGACAAGTTAATTATAAGTCCTGGTGCAAAGCCATTTATTCTTCCTGTCCCTGGACATCATTTAAAAAACATCGGTACGATGAGCAGTCGACAAGACATATTCAATATGAGAAAACACGCTGCAGATCCAGATATCAAGAACGTTGTTATTGTTGGCGCAGGATACATCGGGACTGGTGCAGCTTCATTATTTGCCGAATCAGGGAAAAAGGTTACGTTAATGGACATCAACGATCGTCCTTTAAGCTCCTATTTAGATCAAGAATTTACGGATGTACTTGAAAAAGAAATGAAAGATCGCGATGTCGATTTGGCACTGGGCAACTCGATCATCGAATTTGTCGGTGATGAAAATGATAAAGTCATCAAGGTTGTAACTAAAAAAGGGACCTATTCAGCTGACCTGGCCATCTTGTCTGCCGGCAATCGTCCCAACACGGAATGGTTGCGAGGCGCAGTGGAATTATTGCCGGATGGCAGAATTAAAACAGATGAATACATGCGTACAAGTGATCCCGATGTTTTCGCCATTGGGGATGCAACAACGGTTTGGTACAATCCCGGTAAAATGCGGATGAATGTTTCATTAGGAACCAACGCGCGTCGTCAAGCACATTATGCAGTAAAAAACTTATACGAAGCCATTCACCCGCTTCCTGGCGTACAAGGCTCTTCAGGTGCGCATATTTTCGATTATTACTTCGCTACAGCTGGTTTGAATGATAAAACGGCAAAAAAGCTTGGAATTGAAATAAAATCCGTCTACTTGGAACAAGGGACAGCCCTGTTTTCTCCGGAGACGACCGTTATGTTCAAACTGGTTTACGATCCAACAACTTTAGAGATTTTAGGGGGACAAATCATGTCTAAAGTTGATTTGACTGCTAATATCAATACGGTCTCCCTTGCGATTCAAACCGGATGCACATTAGAACAATTGGCCTATGCCGACTTCTTCTTTCAGCCAGAATTAAACACACCATGGAATGTAATAAATACGGCAGGATTAAAAGCATTACTACAAGAGAATTAATGTAACCGACTTTCATTTCGCATCCACGTGGATGTAGAAAGGGAGAGATTTTGGCCCGCCCCCATTTCCTCGCTTACGACCGCATCGAAAAACCCCGTCTCGGTTGCACCCGGGCACAGTGCGAGCACTCGAACGCCTCGCCCGCGCGTTTCCGCCCATAACACCTCAGAGAAGGACAATACAAATGCTTTTGTAGCCCCGTGAACGGTAGAATAAGCACAAGGCATAAACACGGCTATCGAAGCCACGTTAACGATGACTCCGTTCTCTCGCCTCAGCATATCGGGCAGCAACGAATGCGTAAGATCGACTAGCGCAGCCGTGTTCAGCATAATCTCTTCTTGCTCGCGCTCCGTGTCTATTTCCTCGAAACGGCCATATGTGCCCACGCCTGCGTTGTTGATGAGGATATATCGACCGAAAAGCCCAGTTCGGATATATGTTCGGCCAGTTGACGCGGGGCATTCGCTTTGATACTTGTTCAAGAAAAAGACCTCCTATTTAGCACTTCTCTGACATAAATTATCTTCATAGTACTCTCGTTATGGTTCTCTTTTGTAGAAACGGCATTCAACAGAGACTATAATAATCATGTATAGAGTGCTTTTGGTCTATTTGGTTAATAGCGATATGTATCTTCCATATGAGTAAATAGAGGTGACCCACTTGAAAATGAATCGTTCCTCATCCGCATTGGGTGACTTCCTTAAATCGCGCAGAGAACGGTTGCAGCCTTCAGAGGCCGGGATTCAGCCGCTGCCCGGACGAAGACGCACTCCGGGACTTCGAAGAGAAGAAGTCTCTTATCTTGCCAATATAAGCGTGACTTACTATGCCTGGCTGGAGCAAGGCAAGGAGGTTAATCCTTCGCCGGAAGTGCTGCTAAGTATCAGCAAAGCGCTTCAGCTTGACGAAGACGAGCAGAAGCATCTATTCGATCTGGCCAATGTAGATGTGGCGAGCGTCGTCACAGTGCCAAATAACGGTGGGCCGGACACGGGAGTTCTGCAGAAAATCGTAAATCAACTGCATTATCCTTCTTTTATCACAGACGAAGGTACGGATGTTATCACCTGGAATCGGGCGGCTGAACTCATCGTAGCCGATTTCGGCAGTCTGCCGGACAACGAACGGAATATGATGGACATTATGTTTTTAAAGCCGGATTACCGCAGCAGACTGGTGAATTGGGAAGGCGCTGCCCGTTACTCTGTAGCCGTTCTGCGGGCAGGCTTCGATCTTTACAAGAACAACCCGTTATATATGGAACGGTTTGAACGCTTGATGCGGGAAAGCGTGGAGTTCGTACATTTCTGGGAACTATATGAAATCAAACAAAAACGCGTAGCCACCGCTTTATTCCGTGTTCCTGACGCACAGGAGATGGAGTTCGAGCTCCATTCCGCGGCTGTAATCGATAATGACCCGGGACTGCACTGGTGTTTCTTTGTTCCGGTGCCCGGTTCAGGCACGGAGGAGAGATTATTGCGTTTACTTGAGCAGGACAGGCAGCTACCGTAGACTGTTACTCCCGTTAATAGAATAGACGTACTGTGGCTAGCACCCTCCAGTTGCTTGTATGATTCAGTGGAAGACAACGATTGGAGGGTATTTAGCATGCAAACATGGTTCATTACAGGAGCGTCAGGAGGCTTGGCTTCACGTATAACTCGCCGGTTGCTTGATAGGGGGGACCGTGTAGCTGCAACGGTACGCAAGCCGGGGGTGCTGGATGATCTGCAGGCACAGTATGGCTCTGGGCTTTGGCAGGCTAATTTAGATCTGACAAACTCTCGGCAAATTGCTGAAGTGGTGGAACGTGCATTTTTAGAACTGGGCACGATTGATGTGTTTGTCAATAATGCAGCCTATGGCTTGTATGGCGCAGTGGAAGAAGCAAGCGACAGGCAAATTGAGCATCAGTTTATGACCAATGTGCTTGGCTCCCTGCGTGCAGCGCGTGCAGTCCTGCCCTTTTTCCGTAAGCAGGGCGGCGGTCACATGGTACAGATTTCGAGTATGGCGGGTCATTATTCTATTCCGGGTATGGGACTGTATTGCTCTTCGAAATGGGCGGTCGAAGGCGCCTTTGAAGCGCTAGCTAAGGAAGTGGCTCCGTTCAATATTAAGACCACTATGGTGGAGCCCGGCGGAATCCGAACGAATTTCATTACAAGCAACGCCGTATTCGGCGAGCGGATGGACGAATACCGGGATACGGAGGCGGGCCATTTCGTTAGCCTGATGAAGGGAGAACTGCCTGGTATAGATATGAGCATGTTCAATCAAATGGTTGTCGGCGATCCGGATAAAATGGCGCAGCAGATTATCCGCCGAGTCGACCAGGGAGAGGGTCCGATACGTATGGCGTTGGGCAGTGACGCCTATGAGCAAATCCGGGCAGCCCTGCTGGACAGACTCGCCGCTCTGGAAGCACAGAAAGAGCTGGCTTACTCCACTGATTCAGATGATGTGGTAAAACCATTTTAAAGGACACCAAAGAATTCGACATCCACGGAAACTGATATGCTCCTCTGAAGTAGCCGGTTTATTTATTTAACCGGCTACTCAGAGGAGCATATTTATTACTTGCCGTTATTTGCGATACAGTTCTCCGTTTCACCAAGACATCCGCTCGTCTTGATTCATGCCGAATAAGACTTCTGATTGCCTTCCTATACTAAACTCTTGAAGAAGATTCGAGCTGCTCTGAATGCTGGCTCTGATAATCGATAAGCAGTTGCTGCATCTTATCCACCGTGCCATCTGGATGAGGAACATGAATGGAAACGGTCAAATTAGAATCGTTCAAGTAATGAAATGAAACCAGATCAAAATTCAAGATCCCGAGATTCGGACAATGCAGCGTCTTAGGAGCATCCATAGCATCGAGAACCTCGTGGGAATCCCAAAATGCTCGAAACTCCCTGCTAGCCTGTGAAAGCGCCTCGAACTGCTCGGACCACCAAGGATCGTCGACGTGACGAGCATACCCGGCATGAAAATTAGCAACGATTCGCCTGGCATGCAGTTCCCATTGGTCTCCCTTTAGATAGCGGAAACGGGGAGAAGTAAAGGTCATCCATACCAAATTACGCTCCCTTTCCGACATAACCGCGAGATTCCCATTTATTGCGCAGTAGGCATCATTCCAGGCAATGATGTTCATGCGCGCATCCATGACATTCGCAGGGGAAAGGTTCTGGCTATCCAAAAAACGTTGAAGCTCCGGCGTTACCTTAGAGGGTTGCTTCGTACCGGTCAAGGGAAATTGTTTACGGGCAAGATGGTACAGATGCCTGCGTTCCGACTCATCTAACCGAAGCACCTTCGCTATTCGATCAAGGACCTCAGCGGATACGTTGATATGACGCCCTTGTTCCAAATAGGTGTACCAATCCAATCCCACGTCTGCCAGCAGAGCTACCTCGCTGCGGCGAAGTCCGGGTGTTCGTCTGCGTCCGGAATCCGGCACCCCTGCTTGCTCTGGGGTTATTCGTTCACGGCGTGAACGCAAAAAACGGGACAATTCCTCATAACGGTCCAATCTGTTGGCCATGTTCTCCATACCTCCTACCTATTATGAACGTAGGATTCCCAATCCTACGATAACTAGATCTCTTCCTAGGCTCTTCGAGTCCATTTAGACTAGTTTATGTCCTCCTTAGGAGGAATAGCAAGAATGGATAGACAGTGATGATCGGCCCCACCTGCTCAACTCCATTCAGACCCTATCATTGAGGTGATGAAAATGAAAATAGCCGCCATAGTCGGAAGCATTCGCAAAGATTCATACAACCAGAAGTTAGCCCGTTATATTCAAAACCGTTATCAGCATCTTTTTCAATTGGATGTGCTGAGCATTCGGGGTCTCCCCTTTTACGATCAGGATATCGAGTCTATTCCGCCGCAGCCGGTTATCGATTTTAAGGCGCAAGTCGCTGCTGCCGACGCGGTGTTGTGGATCACTCCGGAATATAATTCGACCATTCCCGGCGTCATGGCGAACGCGATCGACTGGTTATCCCGCGTGGATCGAGTCATGATCGGGAAGCCCTCATGGATCGCCGGATCTTCCATGGGATTGTTGGGATCGGTCAAAGCGCAGGGCCATCTGCGTGACATTCTGTTCGCATCCGGTATTTCCTCGCCGCTGTTGCCTGGAAATGAAGTGTACATTGGTCTTGTTCATGAGAAGTTTAACGAGAAGGGTGAGCTGACTGATGAACCTACCATTCAGTACCTTGATCTTGTAACCGACAATTTCGTGAAATGGATGAAGGAGCTCTCCCAATTGAAGCAGCTCCAAAGTCAAAAATAAACGGAAACCTTGGAGGGAGTAAGATGTTTGAGCATATCGTGCTATTGAAATTCAAGCCCGATGTTTCTATTGAAGTAAAAGAAAGTGCAATAAAGCGCGCACATGACTTTAAAGGGAACATTCCGGGGATCGTGGAACTTAGCGCAGGGATTAACGTTACAGAGGAAATAGAGCATATGCAGGGGTTTACGCTGGGAATCAGAGTCACTTTCGAGAATCAACAGGCTTGCCGGGAGTATATTCAGCACCCCCTGCATCAAGGATTATTGCAATCCATTGGCCCGTTTGTTGAAGGAATCGTCGTTATGGATTACCCGTTTGCTTAATGTTCCCGACACTTGTCATGCTGAAGCATGGCATCACCGGGAGCACCACAGGTATCCAGGACATCATCCGCCACCTCGAAAAGTCGCATACCGCTCGAATGTCGGGAACGCTCTTCCGATTTACCTCCAATATTTGATTTGTTGTAACCGCCACAGTTGTAACTTCGCTGATTACAACTCGTGTATAAAAAAGCCCGCATCGAGCTTTAATTATTGGGGCCTACCTTCTTTCAGCTTTATGTCAATAAAATCAACGATCTGCTGAAGCGAGGAAATTTGAATCATAATATGTTCACGTTGACTTCTTAATTGATCCACCAGTTCAGGATAATTAACGGAATCGGAGTCGACTGAGGCAGCCAAAAATGGCCGCATAGCCTCGAGCGACATTCCCGTTTTTTTGAGGCAGGTTATTTGCTTGATCCTATAAATGTCCTCTCTTCGATAAAAGCGATGCCTGTTTTCCTTCCGTTCTGCCTGAGGCAGCAGCATGATCTTTTCGTAATAGCGGATTGTATCCTCGGAAATACCGGTTTGCTCTGCGACTTGCTTGATCGTAAAAGTTTGTTCTTCCATTATGTCTCCTCCCGAAATTGCCGTTTTGAGCATTATACATCTTGGAGCAGACTCCAAGTCAATCCTATTTCCATCACTTATCCTTGGGCGATTTTTTTATTTTCGCGCCTTGACTTGGATTCGACTCCAACTTTTATTATGGGATCTGCGGGAGAAAACTCCCGACAACAATCTATCTTAAGAAGGGCAGGAACATTTATTATGGAACTAAAGATTACCGCACCCTCTCCAGTCGTCTCGGTAAAGCCGATAGTGCTTTCAGCCCCGGGCCGTGGCGAGAATCTGCAAGTGAGAGTCTCCGCGCCGACGACCGGTCGTAACTTACCTATCATTGTTTTCTCACACGGTTCTGGCTCATCGTTGGAGGGTTACGGACCCTTGGTTGACTTCTGGGCTGCACACGGCTTCGTAGTCATTCAACCTACCCATCTCGACTCAAGGACATTGGGTCTCCCTCAGGCCGATCCCCGCACACCACGGATATGGCGTTTCCGAGTGGAAGACATGAAGCGCATCCTTGATCAGCTTGATTTCCTGGAATCTGCCGTTCCCGGCCTCAGCGGGCGCCTTGACCGAAGCCGCATCGCCACAGCCGGACACTCCTTCGGCGGCCAAACGTCGGGCAACCTGTTAGGATTGCGAGTCCTCAACCCCGAGACTAAGAAGGAAGAGGACCTGTCCGACTCGCGCATCAAAGCAGGCGTGCTATTCGCCACCGCTGGGCAAGGCGGGGACAGCCTGACACCGTTCGCGGCCGAGAAGATGCCGCATCTGAACGTGAGCTTCGAGCACATGACCAAGCCCACCCTGGTGGTCGTCGGGGATCAGGACGACACTCCTAACAAATATCAGCTGACCGTTCGCGGGCCGGATTGGATGACCGACCCTTACTTCCTCAGCCCGGGAGCCGAGAGCCTGCTCACCCTTTTTGGTGCAGAACACTCACTTGGAGGGATCGCTGGTTACGAGGTTAAAGAAACAACAGACGAAAACCCAGAACGAGTTGCCCTGATCCAGAAGGTTACTTGGGCTTACCTTCGACATGTACTCGATATTGAGCAGACCAACTGGTCGGCAGTGAAACAGACTTTGTCCGAGACGACCCATTCAATGGGTCGAATTGAATCCAAATAAAGCTCTAGAGAAAGACAGCGAGCTCCCCCGCCGGCCCAATGCCTGTGAGGGAGCTCACTCTCTTTTTCTGATCAGCACGCAAAAAATTAAAAGATTGTCGGTACCATTCCCCCATCTATTCGGATCGGGGATCCTTTGAAGGCTGAGGCCCCATCTCCCGCCTCGTTTGGCCGGATCGCTTCTTGCCTTCTAAAAGGCGGCGTATTCATGTACGGTTTGTTGAGGTACGTTAGCGATAGAAGTCAACCATATCTCCAAACAGCCGTTTAATAAATTCGAGCTCGCTTTCGTTATATTTTTCCAAAAATTCGTACATTCTTTGCTTTTCCTTCGCATGAAGCTCATCATGAGCGGCAAACAGCTTTTTGCCGACAGGCGTTAGCCGAAAATACACTTCCTTTTTGTTGTCGTTGAACTGGGCTTTTCGCACCCAACCTGCCTTTAGTAGTTTATTTGCGATCTTGGAGGTATTTCCTTTACTTAAATTTATTCTCTCCGCGATGGAAGTGAGATTGATCGGCTCCTGCTCTCCGATGCACGCAATGGTGTGCAGTTCCGTCATATTCAAGCTGAATTCCGATTCAATGTGCTTCCGGATATCCTCCAGGTATGTGGCAGTTATTCGGGTTTCATATTGCTCTTTTTGCTCAAGAAACTGAACGAAAAATTCATGAATGGCGGTTTTGTTCTTACTGGCAGTATCCATGATTATGCTGGCTCCTCGACTTATTTGTTTTATTATAGCATAGATTGTTCTCCGGGAAACAAACGGGCATACTTATATTGATATGAGTTGACAGGATAATGAGTAAACAATTACAATAAAATTGTTTCATATGAAACAAAAATTATATATAATTTTTATCACACTTGTTTTAACAAGCAATAAAAAAGGTTCTAACGAAACAATAATGGATGAAGGAGGTAGCTGGAAACACTTATCCACTTTTCAAGAGAAGATGTATAAATATGGAAATGGAGCATACCTGCCTATGGAAATCGTGAATCCGAAGACATTGACGGATAAGGTTGCATCTGTCATTTCTCATGTCGTGGTAACTACTGCCTCCAAACTGGCCTTCATCTCAGGTCAGGTTTCTGTAGATGAAACAGGAGCATTGGTCGGTTCAGGGGACTATTACGCGCAAGCGATTCAAGTGTTCACCAATCTTAAGTATGCATTGGAAGCCGTGCGAGCGGATCCATTGTACATTGTAAAAATGAACATTTTTGTGGTAAACCACAACCCGGAATTGATTTCGATTATTTTTGACGCAGGATTTCAGGTGTTTGGCCCTAACTGGCCGAAGACAGCAAGTACCTATATAGGCGTTCAAGCACTAGCCGATCCTGAATGGCTTATCGAAATAGACGCTATCGTGATCTTCCCATAATGTTTAAGAAAAGAGGTTATTGATATGAAATATGAAGTCATCCTGATCGGTGGGGGACCTGTCGGCATGATGTTGGCTGGGGAATTGGCATTAGCCGGCGTAAAGGTCTGCGTCATTGAGCGATTAAAAGAGACAACTCCATATTCACGTGCGCTTACCGTACATCCGCGAACCCTTGAAATATTAGATATGCGTGGAGTGAAATCACAATTAATCAGTCAAGGCCGCTTACTTTCGAGAGGACATTTTGCCGGATTAGATACCCCTTTGGATTTCTCGGTGTTGGATTCCTCTTCCAATCACACCCTCTTTTTACCGCAGAGTGAGACGGAGAAGGTGCTGGAGGAATGGGCGCTTAGCCTTGGCGCAGAGGTCTGGAGAGAGGTTGAGGCTCTATCTGTACACCAGGATGAGGATGGGGTTGACGTTAAAATCGGGGGACCTCATGGCGAAACAACGTTAAGATCAGCTTATGTGGTAGGCACGGATGGAGCTAGAAGTTTGGTTCGCAAACATGCAAATATATCATTTGAAGGTACAAATGCGACCTTCACGGCGATCCTGGGGGATGCCGTTCTGTCTGATTTGGCTCCTATGAGTGTCATATCCCGGATTACAGAAAAAGGATTGGTCAGCATCATGCCTATCAATGATCATATCTATCGAGTCTTGATGATCGATATGGAGAGACGTAACATCTCTAAGGATGAGACCGTTACATTGGAAGAGTTTCGTTCATCGCTCATCCGTACGACCGGAAGCGACTTGGGATTGAACGATGTGAAATGGATGTCCCGTTTCGGAAATGCGACGCGGCAGGCGGGACGCTATCGGAATGGTCGATTGTTCTTGGCGGGGGATTCGGCGCACATTCATTTTCCCGCTGGTGGACAGGGAATGAACGTCGGCTTACAAGAAGCGATGAACTTAGGCTGGAAGCTTGCAGGAGCAATCAAAGGCTGGGCTCCGGACTGGCTATTGGACAGTTATCATGCCGAACGTTTTCCATGGAATACGGCCTTGCTCCGGAATACCGAGGTCCAAACCCTGCTTCTGGACGTGACTCCTCCCATCATGGAGCTGCGAAGCATGCTGGCTGATCTGATTCAAATACCCGAGGCTAATTATCAAATCGCTGCACAGATTTCCGCCATGGATGTACATTATGCACCCGACGCCGAAGCGCCTTCCCATCCTTTAAACGGGAAACGGTTCAAGGATCTCAGCTTAAAGCTGAAAGATGGACGATTGATGAACGCCTATCCGTTCCTGCACAAAGGTACTTTTCTTCTGTTGCATTTCCATTCTAATGAGCAGCATAGCGGTCAATGGGAAACGTATAGCAACCTTCAAGTTGTACATGCCTCTTTGGCTGAGGCTGACGCGGATTGGAACGACGTCCACACGGCGCTGATTCGACCGGATGGACATATTGCCTGGGCGATTCCTCTATCCGATCCGAATCCAATGCAAACCATAAATGAAGGAATCACTCGCTGGTGCGGAAACATTACGGATTAGTAATTCGTTTGAGGTGTGTAATGGCTACGGCAAGGTCTGTTTATGATTGAAAACAAGTACCGTCCATTATATCAATGGAATCAAGTTCTTATTCTCAGGCTGAGATAAAACTTGATTCCATAATTCCTCTACGTTATGGCTATCTTGGTTTTGAGGACAGCTCTAGTGGAAAGGCACCGCCAGTTCATTTTCGATGCCGTATCCCATTTCAGGAATGTCAGTATAAAGAAAGATGACGGTTCAGTCGGCTGGATATTCGAATCTTCAAGGCCAGCGCATGATACGGCTCAGCTTAACGTGGCCATCGGCGAAAAATACTAAAGGGGGTCCCTTCCGCTGTTCTTTATAATTATCCTCTGCGGTTCGTACGGATGTACCTCCAATTCCGTTCCGTCAAAAAGTAGGCGGAGTAGCAACCGCTATTAGCAGCGTTTCGCCATCCCAGATATTCTTATAACTATGGGGGATTCTGGCATCATAATAGATGCTGTCCCCTTCTTCGAGCGTGTAACGTTCATTGCCCAGCATAAACTCCAAACGCCCGGAGTGGACAAATAGAAATTCCTCGCCATCGCTATGGCCGACGCCGATGTCGCCATAAGCCGCTCCTTCTTCCAACACTCCCCATATCGGTCCCATTCGGTTGCTGCTTCCTTGACTGAGCGCGTACCAGGTAATACGGGAACCTTCGGAATGCACCAAAGGTTTGCGTTCGTTTTTTCTAACGATAATGCTTCGTTTCTCCTCGCCGAACAAATCGGTAAAATTCACGTTTAATGCATTCGCTATGCGCTTCAGAACACTGATGGACGGATTCGCCTTATCGCGTTCAATTTCACTGAGAAAAGATAAGGATACAGAGGCCGCTTGAGCTACCTTCTTGAGCGTTAATTTCTGTTTTTTTCGCGTGCTTCGAATGGCTTCGCCGATCGAATTCATATGCAAGCCTCCTAAATTTTCGATGCAATTTCGCTGTCGGCGAAATTTATAACTTTATAATAGGCGTAAACATGAGCAATATCAAGCCCTTTCACTATGGCGGAATTACGGTGTAAAAACGTTGATTTAGCGCCATTATTGGACTACCATTTAATTAAGGTTGACGAACGAATCTTACCCGGGTATCTGATCACCGTTCATTTCAACAGAATTATTTTCATTTACAGCGAAATTCTCATGGATAATAAGAAACGAAACACATTGATGCACCTTGTTATCCGGATTAAAGAGATATGCAGAAGGACGAAAGGAGTTCATAGAATGACCGCTAATATTCCCAAGGTCTATCGAGTCGGTGATGTTACCGTGACGCGTGTCACGGAGATGATGCTTGACGGTATTCCGCCAGAAGTATATTTTCCGGGATCGTGGAACCCCCTGTTCCTGGAGGAGAATCGGAACTCTCTTCCAGCTGGCCTGATCGATGGCAATTCTCAGCTTATCGTCAGCATTGGAACGTGGGTGGTGAAAACCCCGAAGCATACGATCCTTATCGATACGGCTACAGGAAACGATAAAAACTTGCCTTTAAATCCCGATCTCGCCAATCTCCAGCTCCCCTATCTCGAGCGGCTGAAGGAGGCTGGGGTTACACCGGAGGAAGTGGACTACGTTCTGCTGACGCATCTGCATGTGGACCACGTCGGCTGGAATACAAAGCTTGTGGATGGAAAATGGGTACCGACCTTCCCCAATGCCAAATACGTATTTCCCCTCGCAGAGCAGCAATATTACTCCAGCGAGGCCAGCCACAATGAGGCAAACGAAGCAAACTTTAACGTTTACGAAGAAAGCGTATTGCCTGTTGTTGAAGCCGGCTTAACGCAGACCATTGGCCCTGAGGGCGGGGAATTCCTTGATCTATTCACATTCATTCCGACACCCGGCCACAGCATCGGCCAAATGTCTATCCGTCTTAAATCCGGCGAAGAAGAAGCTTTATTCGGCGCCGATGTGATGCATCATCCGTTTCAGGTCTATAATCCGGAATGGAATTCAATGTACTGCGAATTTTCCGATCAAGCGCGTGTTTCACGGCTCCGGGTGCTGGAGCTCATCACGGATCGCCCGGTCATTTATTTCAGTACGCATTTCCCCGGAAGTGCGGCGGGGTACGTGACTCGCAGCGGGGGCAAGTATAAGTGGAACTTTATTTAATACAGCCTGATAACAAAATCCAATACGGAAGGCGCTGAGCTTATGACAACCCATGATTTTCTTAAAAATAACCCTATCGTGACCGAAGACCTGCATATCCCGAGCGATACGCCGGGAATCGAGCTTTATGTACGAAATAAACGTCCCGCTTCCATGAATACCTTCTCTAACGAAAAAACAATCGTAATGGTTCATGGCGCTACCTATTCAATTGGCAGTCTGTACGATGTGGAGCTGGACGGCTTCACTTTTCTGGACTACCTTGCCAGCCATGGCTATGACGTATACGCCGTGGACGTTCGCGGCTACGGCGGCTCGACAAGACCGCCTGAGATGGAGCAGCCTGCCGACCTTAATCCGCCGCTTGTCCGCACGGAGACAGGTGTCCGGGATTTTGGTACAGCCGTGGACTACGTTCTGAAACGCCGGAATTTGACGAAGGTCAACATACTGGGAATGTCTTGGGGGGGAACCGTTGCGGGAGCTTATACCAGCCAAAACAACGAGAAAGTAAACAAGCTTACGCTTGTTGCGCCGCAATGGCTAAGCTCCAAACCGGTTCCGATCGATACCGGAGGCCCGCTCGGTTCGTATCGCCTTGTTGCTGCCGGCAACACGAAGGAACGCTGGCTTAGCGCGGCGCCAGAGCATAAACGCGGTGATCTGATTCCGGACGGCTGGTTTGAACAATGGGTCGAAGCCACTCTTGCTACGGATCCGGGGAGCTTAACCGATCATCCCGAGCATATCCGGGCGACCAACGGCCCTATCCTGGATATCCGCGAATACTGGACGGTTGGCAAAGCTTACTATGATCCTAAGGATATCACGGTTCCCGTCCTTCTTGTCCATGCCGAGTGGGATATCGATGTCCCTCTTGAATTGGCGGAGAATTTCTTCACTTCCCTGACAGGAGCCGCCTACCGCCGCTGGGTGGAAATCGGTGAAGGGACGCACATGGTATTGCTGGAGAAAAACAGATTTCAGGCTTTTCAAGCCATTCGCGGTTTCTTGGATGAAGCATACGCGCCGGCGAAGTAAAGCTGCCGCTGCACAGTCGGACTCTAAGATTATATTGCTTGCCTAATGAGAGGCCCGGGCTGTCGCCTCGGGCCTTTTTCTTCACCCATTTATCAAAGAGACGGAGAGGAATTAAATACGATGAGCCATATCGCTATTACAACAACACAAGCACCCGCAGCTATCGGCCCTTATTCGCAGGCCATCGCTTTAGGAAATGCCGTCTATACGTCGGGCATGCTTCCGATTGATGCCGAAGGAAATCTGAAAGAAGGC
Organism: Priestia sp. BR_2; assembly: GCF_041954005.1. Taxonomy (NCBI): domain Bacteria; kingdom Bacillati; phylum Bacillota; class Bacilli; order Caryophanales; family Bacillaceae; genus Priestia; species Priestia sp. BR_2. The sequence goes on from NZ_JAVFHM010000312.1 coordinate 37,339, forward strand.
GTCGTTGACCAAACCCATCAAATAGTAAAGAACCTGCAAGCCGTCTTAGCTGAAGCTGGATTATCTTTAGCAGACGTTGTAAAAACATCCGTTTTCATGACGGATTTAGAGCATTTTCAGCAGATGAATGAAGTGTACAGCCAATATTTCAGCGATCATCACCCTGCCAGAACAACCGTTGAAGTGTCTAAACTTCCAAAAGGCGCCAAGATTGAAATAGAGCTTATCGCAGTCAAACGCAATTAAATCCGCTCCATTATCCTTTATTTCTGTGAAAGAAGGCGCATCTGCTTGCGAACTTATTTGCTTCTCTTGTTTTGCGCAGCCCTTTACGGGAGCAACTTCGTCTTAGGCTCGCTGCTGCTGGAAGCATTCCCCGCCTTGCATCTGTCGGCATACCGGCTTCTGGTTTCATCGGCGTTCCTGCTTATTTATTTGGTTGCAACTCGTGGCTTGGCGAAGATTACGTTCCGCGACTTCGTTTATTTGGTCCCCTTCGTTCTAATCGGGATGCTGCTTCACCAAGTTTCTTTCTTTACAGGTCTCCGGACAACGGACGCAACCACAGCTTCGCTCATCTTATCGTTAGCTCCAATTTTTACGGCGCTATTTGCCCGCTTATTTTTGAAAGAGCCGTTAACGAAACGCATGGTTGCAGGCTCGATTGTCGCCCTCACCGGTGTCTTCTTCGTGGTTGGAACTGGCGGAAGGATGAGCAGAGCCATTACCGAAGGCGTCTGGATCATGTTTATCTGTATGTTGGCATTGTCGGGATCTATGATCCTCATGAAAAAGCTGACGGAACGTATGGATGCGTTTGTCGCAACGGTGTATACCACCGTACTCGGCTGCATCTCGGTATACCCGGTGGCGGTCTGGAGCGAGCCTAACGTACAATTACAGCCTCACTTTTGGTGGTGGGTTCTCTTGGTCGGTTCGGCGCTGCTTATTCAGGGCTTATGCGCCGTAATCTGGAATGCGCAGATTCGCAAGGTAGGGGCGGCTAAAGCCTCCCTGTTTCTGAATTTACAACCGTTTGTCGCCATGATTTTAGGTTATATCACGCTCGGCACCCCGATTTCCTTAACGCAAGTGGCAGGATCTGTTCTCATTATTTCCGGCGTAGTTCTAGCCACTATGCAGGGACAGAGAACAAGGAAAACAGAAGGCGATACACTGAAAATATCCTCTGCCAAGAGGTAAAAAGCCTGGGCTGTAATCGAGGCCCACAAGAAAAAGATGGAGGACTTACGATTAGCCAAAGGGAGCGCTTTATATCACGGCTCCCTTTGGCTTTAGATTTAGGGCCATCCTTTTGCGGGATGGCCCTTTCTTTGATTCGCTTGATCACGCCTTTTTGGTTCTTACTTAGATTCGATGCGACCTAATGGATTGGCACCCTCCTCCAGATCTTTCCGGGCTGCCAACCAGCTTGAATCGTCGAGATTGAGCGCATCGCGAAGCTCCCTCCTTCTCTGATATCATTTGTTCAACTTAAATAGAAGCCTTGTTTTCAAACTTCCGCATTGCCGGTTACGCTTCGTTTCGTTCCGCTATTGCAGATCGGCGACGCATGGATAAAGAAATAATAGCCGGGATGAGTGCCATTGCGACGCCAACTCCGCCAAACCAACCAACTGCTGCAAGAGAGATGCTTTCTACAACGATACCCCCAATTACAGCCCCTACGGCCATTCCCAACTGCACGATAGAATTGTTCAAACTTAGGATGATCCCCGAAGCCTGAGGAGCCATGCCGATTAAATAAACTTGTTGAACCGGCCCCGTCGACCAAGCGAATAAGGACCATAGCATAAGCAAAGGCAACACGATCATGGACGAATGGGAGAACGCCGACAGTAAAAGTAATATTCCGGAATGAAAGAGCAGACCTCCAATCATCGTGCGGGGGATACCCCATTTATCTGCACCGTAGCCGCCAACTTGGGAGCCTATAAGACTGGCCAGCCCAAACGCAAACAACCCGACGTTTACCATCCCTTCGCTCATCCCCGTAATGTCCAAAAGAAACGGCGTTATATAGGTGTACAGCATCGTGTAGCCCAATATCCAGAAAAAACTGATGGAAAGCGCGACAGTGATTCGGGGGCTTTTTAATAAAGCGAGCTGTTCCCGAATAGGAACGGGAGCCTCTCCTTCCGATTTCGGAATCGTCAGCCAAAGGACCAACATCGCCACCAAGCTCAGGGCCCCGACTCCCGTGAAGATGATTTTCCAGTCATGTGAGCCCGCAATGATCCTCCCAAGCGGGACCCCTAGAATAAGTGCGAGGTTAAAGCCCACTAGAACCGTGGCGATCGCGCTGCCCTGTTTTCCAGGACGAGATATTTTGGCGGCAACCGTCAGGGCGACGACCATAAATACCCCCGTGCTGATCGCCAAAATAATTCTTGCTCCAAGCAGCATGCCGTAGCCTGTAGTTGTGACAGTGATCAAATTCCCAACGAAAAATAATCCCAAAGCCGACAGCATAAGCTTTCTCCGATCCATTTTTGCCGTGAGTGCAATGAGAATCGGGGTGCCGATGGCATAAGCAAGCGAGTAGACCGTAATCAACTGTCCGGCCGCCGCTACCGACACTCCAACATCACTTGCAAGCATGTCCAAAATGCCGGCAATCACGAATTCCGAAGTTCCGACTAAAAAGCTGACAATTGCCAGAATATAAATTTTCCATGAGTTTCCCATATGTTTCTCTCCTCTTTTCATTTCAACAGATCTAAATCTATAGAAGTCATATTTAAAAAATAATGCTTAATTGCCGACTTCATTTCTCGGCTCAACCAAGCCTCCTTGTTCCAAGCGTTCGTACTCTGTTTAAGCGTTATGGCCTTACGTCTGACGGGCGAGCTCCTTACGAACAATCGGCGCTACTTTGGTGCCGAGAAGCTCAATCGTCCGCAGCAAGTCGCGATGCGGCAATGAACTAAAATCGTTATACATCATGAATCGAGTCAAGCCTAGGTTCTTATGCAGCAGCACGATCTTCTCTGCGACATATTCGGGATCTCCAACATAAAGAGCGCCTTGAAGGCTGCGGGCTGCATCGTACGAGTCCTGTGTATAAGGAGGCCAGCCTCGTTCCCGTCCAATGTGGTTCATTTGGGCGGCCATAACGGGGTAATACCGCTTAGCTGCCTCTTGTGTCGTATCCGAAATAAAGCCATGCGAATGCGTAGCAATTTGCAGCTTATTCGGATCGTGACCAGCTTTCACAGCGGCTTCTTTATAGAGCTCCACCAAGGGTGCGAATCTCCGCGGCGCACCGCCCAGGATAGAGAAGACAACCGGAAGTCCCAGCAAACCAGCGCGAACAGCCGATTCCGGGCTCCCCCCCGTACCGATCCAGACAGGTAAAGGTTCCTGCTGTGCACGCGGGTAGACGCCCATGTTGTCAATCGCGGGGCGATGACCGCCGCGCCAGGTCACCTTTTCGGATTCACGAATCTTCAGCAGCAGTTCCAGTTTCTCTTCATACAATTCCTCGTAATGTTTCAGGTCATAGCCGAATAGCGGGAACGATTCGATGAACGAACCCCGTCCGGCCATGATTTCCGCTCGCCCGTTCGATAGCCCGTCCAGCGTTGCAAAGTCCTGGTACACCCGCACCGGATCATCCGAAGATAGCACCGTCACTGCGCTCGAGAGCCGGATCCGCTTCGTTGTAGCGGCAGCAGCGGCCAGAATGACAGCTGGCGACGAGCTAGTGTATTCGATGCGATGATGCTCGCCGATGGCATAAACATCAAGGCCTACCTGATCTGCCAATTGGATTTCTTCGATCGCTTGGCGCAGCCTCTCGGCATGCGAGACACCGCCATTTCCGGGATTAGCATGGAGGAAGGTGCTCATTCCAATCTCCATCGTATTCGTTTGACCGCTCATAGTTATTCTCTCCTTCTTAATATGGAATAGGGATGATTAGCAAAGAGTCCCACCATTTCTACTGTTCTAAATATATAGAAATGATTTCGAAAAAAATTACGCCAACAAAAAGGGCGCAAATTTTTCCGCTACTTCTCGATTGACGTTATAGTGAATAAACGATCCATTCTTGCGAGAATCAATCAAGCCAGAGTCCGTCAATTGCTTTAAATGATGCGATAGCGTCGAGCCTGCAACCGATTCAAGCCTTTCACCGACCGCGGTGAAGCATAAATTGCTCTCTTTCGCGAGCAGTAAAGCGATCTTCAGCCGGGTTGGTTCCCCCAAAGCTTTATACACTTTAACCGCTTGCCCCATAGCTTCTTGATTTTCTCCCACTGTATCCACCTCCCCGCATATCTTCTGCAGTTCTATAACTATCGAAATCAAGTTTAGCACCATGTCATTCAAATGTAAAGGGCATATCTGAATCCTGCTCCTTCTACTTCGCTAATTATAATCCTCGACGGCGATGCCGGCAGCCCTTAAATGCCCGTAGGCAACGATTCTGCTAAACTGAGATGAAACTTCATCTGCAGGAAGGGGTTTATCGTCTTTAATCCACCAAATTACAATCCCCATGAAAGACGATCCGAGGTATTCGATCAGCAATTCCTTGGATATCGCTAATGGGGAGTTTCCCTGAGCAGGTTTCCACCCCTCAATTAATTTATCTTTGATGATATTTTCCATTTTCGCTTGAAACTGATAGATTCTATTCTCATCTATTAACATGGAATGATAAAAGGTCAAATTTAGAGAAATATGCTCCAGTACAGTTTGCATGACTGTCTCGAGTAGAGAAATACTGAAAGGATTCATGCTGATGGGACAAAGAATGACCGCATCCTTTAATTCGCTCAACAATTCATTCATACATGTATCTAATAAATCAGGCTTGTTTTGGTAGTGGAGATAAAATGTGTTTCGATTGATCATAGCCCGATCGGCAATATCCTGGATCGTTATCGATTCATATCCCTTTTCCTGAATAAGCTCATAAAACGCCTTTCGAATCGATTGTTTCGTGCGCAGTATTCTTAGGTCGGTTTTCTTGTTCATTGTTTTCGTTCCCCCTAAATTTATTTAGGTCGTTAAGCGACAAAGTTTTATGAGTTGTCTGTTATCCATCATAACTAAAAATATTGAATATTGAGCGTTATATTAGCCTCTATTATAATGAGCAACAGATAAATAAACAACGTCTTGTTCATTATTTATCTAATGACCAAAAAAATTCCCAAGGAGGATATTCCAATGACATCCAATCATCAGAATGAGCTTGTTCGTAAGGCAGTCGCCGTACTGGAAAGTTTTGAGAGCGGCAACCCCGAAGCGATTACGGCTTACGTTCATCCAGATCAATATATTCAGCATAACCAGGCCTTACTCGATGGTCGTGAATCCATGCTTGGCGCACTTGATCATTTAAAGGAAATGGGTACTAAGGTAAGCATTAAGCGTACTTTAGTCGACGGAAATTATGTGGCTCTTCATTCTGTATATCATTTTCACGGCCCTAAAATCGTATTTGATCTCTTCCGTTTTGAGAATGGACTAATCGTCGAGCATTGGGACAATTTGCAAGAGATGGTGGAGAAGACACCAAGCAATCATACGATGATTGACGGACCGGTTACGATTAAGGATATCGACAAGACGGATGCCAACAAAGCATTTGTCAAAAGCTATGTTGAGAACATCTTGCTCGGGAAGAACCCTGACCTGCTGGCCTCTTACTTTGATGGAGATCACTACATTCAGCATAGTCCGCATATTGCAGACGGCCTTTCCGGTCTTCACGCTGCTTTGCAGGCTCTGAAGGAGAGAAATATTGAGTTTCAATATACTCATGTCCACCAAGTAATCGGACAAGGCGATTTTGTCCTTACAATGAGTGAAGGTCTGTTTGATGGTCAACATACCGCTTTCTACGATCTGTTCCGCGTAGAGGATGGAAAGATCGCTGAGCATTGGGACGTAATCGAGGCCATACTGCCGGCAGAAAAACGAAAAAATTCGAACAGTAGATTTTGAAATTTGTGTGGCTAAATCGCAAGGCATCGCCGAAATGTAAGTGCGGTGATGTCTTGCGCTTCACGAATGTACTTGAGCAATCAATTTTGTAATCAAAAAGATACAGAAGCGTTGCTGCAGCAACGCTCTTTTTGTTCATTGCCATGAAGTGATCGTGTGATGCAGCCATATTATATGGTTGCCCTTCACAAATGAACATTGCCGTTGATAATCAACCATATGTTCATTATAAAGAACAAGGAGTAGTGGATCATGAAAATGCTGACACAAAAAATGATGTGGCTGGGCATGGTGCTCGTCCTGATCGTGTTGACCGTATTCGGGTTAGCGATGATGGGATCGGTGCTTGGATCGAAGCCAAAGGAGGTCCCGGCGGCCCTCGTTATCCTTGACCAGCCGACGGAGCTGCCGACTGGAGAAACGTTTGCGGTAGGGGAAATGATCCGGGAAAAGTTGCTGTCGAGCCCGGCAATGCCGTTTGTCTGGCATGTCGTGGATTCCGAGGAAAAGGCTCGGGATGGACTGGATAAACGCGAATATTACGGAGCGATGGTGATTCCTGCGAATCTGAGCAGCGGTTTACTCTCGTTAGCGACTCACTCGCCGATTCACCCTAATGTGAGAATCATCTCCAACGAGGGTATGAACACCCAAGCCTCGATGGTCGTAAGACAGGCAATGGGGCAAGCGATGAACATGATCAATGGGGAACTGTTGCAGCAGCTGCTTGGGCAGATCGGACAGCAAACGGGACAAATTCCCATTGAGACGGCTAAAGCTTTAATGACACCGGTGAACGTTCAGGAGGAAGTCGTGCATCCACCGGGAGTGAATAATGCGGCGGGAAATGCGCCGGGCTTGTTTACCCAGATTATATGGATCGGCAGCATGGTGACCGGAGTCGTCTTGCTCCTGGCTAGCCAGAAGGCGGTCGCCGCGGGTTCAAGGAGATGGACAGTCAGCGCGCTGCAAGCTATCGGGGGGCTTGCGATCGTCGGCATAGCCTCATGCTTCACCATATGGATGGCTTCGTCGTGGTACGGCATGGAACTGGCGAACGCGGGGGAGACGTGGTTGTTCTTATGGTTGGCTGGATCGGCGTTCTTCTTGTTGCAATCTTCCTTGCTGAATTGGATCGGATTCCGTGCAATACCGCTGCTCGTACTGCTGATGTTCTTCTCGGTGCCGCTCCTGAACATGGCTCCGGAGTTCTTGTCGCAGACGACGCGAGATTGGATCTATTCGTGGACGCCACTGCGCTTCGCGGCAGGAGGGCTACGGGAAGTCATGTACTTCGGCGGACTGGACGCCGCTCACTCAAACGCCTTGATTTTGTGGGGCGTCGCCGGTGGATTTTTGGTCTTGCTGCTCTCTTCCGGATTTAAGGCAAATCAAGCGACAGATGCCGCCCCTACTTCTGTTACAGGCGATACAATAAAGTAAGAACAATCAACGATGCGTTGTACTTCCTTTTTTTACGCTCATGTAATAATTTAATTTTCTGGGAAGTATTAAAAAGTTATTATAAAAACAAAAAAAACCCTTGATTTCTCAAGGGTTTCTCTTCGTATGGAGCCTAGGGGGATCGAACCCCTGACCTCATCGCTGCCAGCGATGCGCTCTCCCAGCTGAGCTAAGGCCCCGTAAGCGACTTCTATATCATATAAAAAATCAGCAGGCATGTCAACACTTTTTCAGAACTTTTTTGATAATGCGCAGTGCCTTTTTTCCTTCTCTATATAATGTCACTTATCGATGTTGAGAATTTGGCGCCATGAGAGCGCCGGAAGAGCACCAGGGTCGTTTAAGAACCGTGGCGCTCTTACAGCTCCTGCACGTCCGTATCCTTGGACAGCAGGCTTTTCAGTTCCTTCATGAACATATTGATATCCTTGAACTGCCGGTATACGGACGCAAACCGAACGTAAGCCACCTCGTCGACCGGATATAACCGTTCCATCAGAAGCTCCCCGATCTGGCGGCTCTCCACTTCCGCCGCCGCGGTATTGCGCAGCGCCTTCTCGACATCCGATACGATCATATCCAGCTGGTCCACGGATACCGGACGCTTCTCGCATGCCCTTATCAAACCGCGGAGCACCTTCTCCCGGCTGAACTCTTCGCGGCTTCCGTCCTTTTTCACGACGATCAGCGGCGTTTCCTCCACCATTTCAAAGGTTGTGAATCTCTTGCTGCACTGCTCGCATTCCCTGCGGCGGCGGATGGATTTATTCTCGTTGGCAGGCCTGGAATCCAGCACTTTCGTTCCGGCATAACTGCAATATGGACACTTCATAAGTTGTCTTCACTTCCTTTGTATTCAGCGTGATTCGCCCTTAATGGGCGTCAGAAAAATTTACCAGCAAAACTTTTGTCTTTTATGTTATGAAAATGCGAGACCCGAGACATAATACTTTTACCAACCCAAGGAGGTGAACTTAACATGGCACAAAGCAACAACAACTCCAACAACCTGGTTGTTCCTCGCGCAAACGCTGCTCTTGAGCAACTGAAGTACGAGGTAGCTCAAGAACTTGGTATCTCCATTCCACAAGACGGATACCAAGGTAACATGACTTCCTATGAGAACGGTTCGATCGGGGGATACATCACAAAGCGTCTTGTAACCCTGGCCGAGCAACAATTGGCTGGTCAATTCTCCGGTCAATAATTGATTCTTCCTTAAAAAAGGAGTGTTGGCGGCTCGAAGTAAGAGCCTGTCCAGCGCTCTTTTTTTCTTTAGAAGCCGCCCTTATACACATCCGTATATTGATTATAATAATAAATCACGCGCTGTACATAATGCCGGGTTTCCCCGATCGGTATACTCTTCACGTTCTCATAGGTTCCGTCCCACATGCCCTTGTTGATCCAATTCTTGACGTTCCCCGGGCCCGCGTTATAAGCGGCGATGGCGGCAATCGGATTGCCGTCCATTTCCTTGTGCAGATTCTGAATGTACCAGGTGCCCAGCTGGATGTTCGCATCCACTTCATTCTTTACGCTCAGCAGGTTCACCGACGGGAGCTTGGCCATTTCCATCGCCCAGTTCGCCGTATCCGGCATCAGCTGCATAATGCCCAGCGCCCCCTTCTTGGATTCCTTGCCCGGCTTGAAATTCGTTTCCACCCGGATGATCGAGGCCACCAGAAACGGATCGACCTCATAATAAGCGGCATGTTTGCGGATCTCATCCTTATAATGGATCGGATACAGCAGGGTCATCCAATTGGAACTTAGGAACAGCAGCGCTACAAAAGAAACGAACAGCAGGAGCAGCACCCTTTTTTTACGAAGCCACTTCATAACTGAACCAACCTGTTCCACAGGTTGTCCACCTGCTGCTGCGTTTCGGCCAACGTGCCGCTGTTATCGATCAGGATATCCGCTCGAAGCTTCTTCTCCTCAATGTCCATCTGGCTGCTAAGACGCGCCTCTGCCGCTTCCCGGGTAAGAGCGTCCCGCTCCATCAAACGCGCAAGCTGCAGCTCGCGCGGGACATAGACAACAGCGATCTGCTTCAGATAAGGATAGGCTTCCCTTGCCTCCAGCAGCAATGGAATATCCGCTACCACGAGCCGGTCGGGATGCTGCCGTTCATACGCCTCCGTCCGTTCCCGTATTTCCTGCCGGATTGCCGGATGCGTAATCTCATTCAATGCCGCTCTCTGCTCCGGATGACGGAAAATCATCTCCCCGAGCTTCTTTCGATTCAACGTACCGTCTTCAAACAGGATCGCTTGTCCAAAATGTTCGGTCACTTTACCCAGCACCGGATGACCCGGGAGCATCACTTCCCGGGCGATGATATCCGCATCGACGAGAAGCGCTCCCTTCATGGCCAACATGGAGGACACGGTGCTTTTGCCTGTTGCAATTCCTCCGGTTAAACCGATATTCATGACTTCACCTCATAACAGCTTCATTATACCCATGACAACTAATAAAAAAGCAGGCAAATACGAGATAAAACGCATGCCTCCCTTGGCCGCAAAACGGAGGCCGACCCGCATGCCCAGCACCAGAAATATCCCGCTGAACAAGGAAACCACGGCTGCGGTGCCTAGCGGCGAGAAACCCAGCATCGCTGCGCCGAGCCCTGCTCCGAACGCATCGAGCGACAGCGCGATCCCCAGCCACATCGCCTCCCATGGTGAGATGCTGCCGGAGTCGTCCAGATCCGCTTTCGTCGGGCTGCGGAGAATTTGAATGACGACGCCGATCTTCGGTATTTCAAGGGAGAATACCGCTCGCTGAAGCTGCTCTTGGCCTGCCGTGGTAACTTCACGACGCGGTGTCCCTTGATGAATGGCTCCCGGCGTTTCCGTAAGCGATGCGGAAGAATCCACGGCGGATGCCGGCTGCACTTCAGGCTCGCTGCTTCTCCGAACCTGCTGATATAAAGACCATAGGCCCAGCAGTATCAAAATGGCAGCTCCGATCACGGATGCCGCAGACGGGGATAAGAACCGCTGCAGCAGCGCGCCTGCCTGCATGGAGACGCCAAGCACCAAACCGGAACACAGCGAGATGATCAATACAGACAGCAGCGGTATCCTTGTTTTGCGCAGACCGTATGTAACCCCTGCCCCAAATCCGTCCAGGCTTAACGCCATGGCCAGCAGGGCAGACGAGAAAATATGACTGAGCACCCTTTTCCCTCCTCCAAAGCTCCACATCAAGCTGCTCATTCATGAAGAAGAGCTGCCGATGCGCTCCACATATGTTCCACATTATATGTGGGGGAGCAGGAATGGGTGCACGCCTATTCAATTACTTCTTGACCGGCTGACACTTCGGGCAGTAATGGGTCCCCCGTCCGCCGACCACGATCTTATGAATCGGGCCGCCGCACGCATGGCACGGCTTGTCCTTCCGACCGTAAATCTGATGGCTGTTCTGGAACATCCCCATCTCGCCCTGCCCGTTGACATAGGACTTGATGGAAGATCCGCCCGCGTCGACGGCTTCGGACAACGTATCCACGATCGCATGATACAATCGCTTAAGTTCGGCATCCTTCAGGCTGTTCGCGTTCCGCTCCGGATGAATCTTGGCCCGGAACAAGGCCTCATCAACATATATATTGCCGATGCCGACCACATATGCCTGATTCAGAAGCACCGCCTTGATCTTCGTTTTCTTGGTGCCGATGACTTCCTTGAAGGTTCCGAACGTAAACGTGTCATCCAGCGGCTCATAACCAAGCTTGGCAAGGGGAGCATGCTGGAACTCTTCCCCCGGCGCAAATAGATGCATCGTTCCGAATTGGCGCACGTCCTTGTACCGCAGCTCCGTCCCGTCCGAGAAATGGAAGATGACATGGGTATGCTTCTCCACCGGCTCCTCGGCTCGGTACACCCCGTAACGCCCCTCCATCCGAAGATGCGAAACGAGCACCAGCCCGTCCAGCAAGATCCGCAAAAACTTCCCGCGGCGCTCCACGCCTTCCACGGTATGGCCCTTTAACATAAAAGCAAATGCCTCGATATCGTCAGGACGCTGGATAATCCGCGGCAGGTTCACGGATACATGATCTATATGCTTACCTTTAATCAATTGGTTCAGTGTTCGTTTCACGGTTTCTACTTCCGGCAATTCCGGCATAATGACTTCACCTCATCCCCCATTATACCGGAAGTTGGGACAGAGCGGGACCATGGTTTTGTGGAAAGGTATGGTGCATAACCGCCTCCCTCTTCACCCCATGATCCCCCTTAATGAACCCTATCCGCCAGCACACCGTGCAGCTTTTACTTTGCCTCGTACCAGTTCTCGCCATAGCTGACTTCCGATTTCAGCGGCACGGACAGCTTCAGCGCCTGACTCATCACGTCCGGCACCAATTCCTTCATGACCTCCAGCTCATCCTCCGGTACCTCGAACACCAATTCATCGTGCACCTGGAGCAGCATGCGGCTCTTCAATTGGCGCTCATGGAGCGCCTTGTCCATATGGACCATGGCCAGCTTGATGATGTCCGCGGCCGTTCCCTGAATCGGCGTATTCATCGCCGTCCGCTCTGCAAAAGAGCGCAGGTTGAAGTTGCTGGCGTTAATCTCCGGCAGATACCGTCTGCGTTCGAGCAAGGTCTTCACATACCCGTCTTGCTTCGCCTGCTTGACGATCACGTCCATATAGCGCCGCACGCCCTGGAACACCTCGAAATACTGGTCGATAAACGCTGCCGCTTCCTTCCGCGTAATGTTCAGGTTCTGGGACAGGCCATAGTCGCTGATCCCATACACGATGCCGAAGTTAACCGCCTTGGCGGACCGACGCATATTGGAGTCCACCTCATCCATGCCGACTCCAAACACGTCCATCGCCGTCTTGGTGTGGATGTCCATGTCGTGGACGAAGGCTTCCTTCAGCCGTTCGTCGTCCGAGATATGCGCAAGCACGCGAAGCTCGATTTGGGAGTAGTCCGCTGCCAGAATGCTCCAGCCCGGTTCCGACGGAACGAAAACCTTGCGCAGCTTGCGCCCTTCCTCCAGACGGATCGGAATGTTCTGCAAATTCGGGTATTGGCTGCTCAGACGGCCGGTAGCGGCAATGGTCTGACGATAGTAGGTATGCACTTTGCCGGTTACGGATGAAATCTCCTTCAGCAGTCCTTCCACGTAAGTGGATTGCAGCTTGGCCAATGTACGATACTGCAAAATCAAGCGGACGATATCGTGATAAGGCGCCAGCTTTTCGAGCACCTCGGCATCGGTGGAATAACCGGTTTTGGTCTTCTTGATGACCGGCAGCTCCAGCTTCACAAACAGAATTTCGCCGAGCTGTTTAGGCGAATTGAGATTGAATTCCGTTCCGGCGATCTCGTAAATCTCCTGAACGAGCTTCGCGATCTGCCCTTCGAACTCGCGTCCCAGCTCCTTCAAATCCTCCGCATTCACGGCGATTCCCTGCTTCTCCATATCGGCCAGAATGCGGGAAAGCGGCATCTCCAGATCATGGAACAGCGGGAGCATTTCATTCGCAGCCAGCTCCTTCTCCTGAATGGGAACCAGTTCGGATACGGCCAGGCATTTTCTGGCCATGTGCTCGCTGAGCTTCTCCACATCGGGAACCTTGTACTTGGCCCCTTTACCGAACACGTCCTCATCGGCTTGAAGATAGGCCAGACCGTACTTGGAGGCCAGACCGCTAAGGGTTTGATTCGATTCCGTAGGATCCAGCAGGTAGGCTGCCAGGTGAACGTCGAATGCCGCGCCGGCAAAAGCGATGCCCTGCCAATGCAGCGCCAGGTCAATACGGTGCAGGTCATACCCGCGTTTTTGGATCTCGCTATCGGCAAGCCAAGCACGGACAGGCTCCGCCTCTTCCGACTTCAGCACGTCAAACGGAATGAAGTACTGCCGCTCCTCCGTCGCGAGTGCCAGCCCGATCACGTCCGCATGATGGGGGTTGTCCCCATGCGTTTCCACATGAAGCACGGTCACTTGTGCCAGATGATCCGCAACCTCGGCAATGCCCTTCTCGTCCACAAGGGTCACGTCGATCTTCGCTTCAGGCTTCGACTCCGCCGCATCACCAGCGGCACCGCTTGTGCTCAGGTTCAACCGTTCGATAAGCGATTTAAACTCGAGCTTCGCCAGTGCGGGACCAGCCGTCTCTTCATTCAGGCCCGTAAATGCCATTTCATCCAGCGACTGTTCCAGCGGCACTTCGCGGAAGATCGTAGCCAGCTTCTTGCTGAGTATGGCGGAATCCGCATGCTCCTCGATCTTCTCTTTCATCTTGCCCTTCAGCTCATCGGTCCGGGACACCACCGCTTCAACGGATCCGAATTCATGAAGCAGCTTCAGCGCGGTCTTCTCCCCTACTCCCGGAACGCCGGGAATGTTATCGGAAGCATCGCCCATCAATCCCTTAAGGTCGATAATCTGATCAGGCGTCAGGTTATACCGCTCCTTAATCTGTTCCGGTCCGTAATACTCGATTTCGGTGACGCCTTTGCGGACCATCGCGATCGTGGTATGCTCCGAAGCCAACTGCAGCATGTCCTTGTCCCCGGAGACGACCATCACCTTGCGGCCGGCTTCGTCAGCCTGGCGGGTAATCGTACCGATAATGTCGTCGGCCTCATAACCGCCGATTTCGAATTGGGAGACGCCCAGGCCTTTCAGCAGCTCCTTCAGCAGCGGGAATTGTCCTGAGAGCTCCGGCGGGGTCTTTTGTCGGCCGCCCTTGTACTCCTGAAAATCCGCATGGCGGAACGTTTCCTTGCCGGCATCGAATGCCACCATCATATGCGTCGGTTTATGCTCCTCGATCAAGCGAAGCAGCATCGTCGTAAAGCCGTAAACCGCATTCGTCTGTTGTCCGCTGGCATTGGTCAGCGGCGGCATCGCAAAGAATGCCCGGTAAATGATATTATTTCCATCAATCAGAATCAGCTTGTCCATAGAACACCTCGCACCAATATTACTTCCTTTCCACATGATAACATAGGTTAACGCCAAATCCGAACAATCCGTTCGATTAGCGGTGAATTCCTGTTTTTCCGCAAAATAGCCCCACAAAGTGGAGCCTGTGCTTCGATGCTTATTCCAAATCCTTTGCGGGGGCCCCAAAACATATAAATGCGATGAAAGAATGGCCTCGCTTCGCTGGAGTTTTCTAAATGCTCGCAAAAAAAACGCCGGCTTTCGCCAGCGTTTGACTAACATTTTGCTATTGATTGAGGTCGGGACGATGACCCGTTACGAGGTACACCGTGCTCTCGCCGATGTTGGTTGCATGGTCGGCGATCCGTTCGATGTAGCGTCCCACCATGATCAGCAGCATCGCTTGATTGGCCGAATCCGGATCGGATGTCAGATGCGAATACAGGTCCTGCAGAATGACGCTGTACAAGTGATCGACCTGATCATCATCCTGTGCCATTTTATAAGCCAGATCCGTATTTTCCGTCAGATAGGATTCGATGGATTCCGAAACCATCGCACGCACCATATCCGACATCCGCGGAAGATCCACCAAAGGCTTGATCAGTTTCTGGCCTTGCAGACGGACCGTAACTTTAGCGACATCCCGCGCCAAGTCTCCCATACGCTCCAAATCGCTTGCAATCCGGAAAGCAACCAATATTCGGCGCAAATCCTTTGCCACAGGCTGCTGGGTCACGATCAGGCGGGAGCCGATGTCCATGATTTGCTCTTCCATGTTGTTTAACTGCACATCGTTCTTGATAACCACCTGCGCTTTCTCCGCATCCAAGGTCTGGAGGGACTCCACGCTGTTTGCCAGCGCCTCCTCCATATGCTTGCCCATATCCTGCAGCAAACTTCTCAGCTCATCAAGCTGCTGATCAAACTCAATTCTCCGGATCATGTATGATGCTCCTCCTATCTACTTTTAAGAAAGATCATTGTCGTAATAACGGCCTTAACCGAAACGGCCCGAGATATAATCCTCGGTACGTGCATCCGACGGCGTCGAGAACAGCGTATCCGTGTTTGCGGATTCAACCACTTCGCCATTCAGGAAAAATACCGTCTGCCCGGATACGCGTGCAGCCTGATGCATATTGTGCGTAACCATAACGATGGTGTATTTGCTCTTCAGCTCCTGTACCAGCTCTTCGATCTTCAGCGTCGAGATCGGGTCCAGCGCGGACGTGGCTTCATCCATGAGCAGGATATCCGGCTGTACGGCAAGGGCCCGGGCAATGCACAGGCGCTGCTGCTGACCGCCGGACAGGCTCAGCGCAGAACGCTTAAGATAATCTTTGACTTCGTCCCACAGCACAGCCTGCTTCAAGCTTTGCTCCACGATTTGGTCAAGCTCCGCTTTATTGCGGATGCCGTGCAGGCGCGGCCCGTAAGCGATGTTGTCATAGATCGATTTAGGGAACGGATTCGGCTGCTGGAACACCATCCCTACCTGCTTGCGCAAGGCCTCGACGTGGACCTCCTCGCTGTAGATTTCCGTCCCGCCGATTTGCACGCTGCCTTCGATTCGGGTGGAAGGGATCATGTCGTTCATCCGATTCAGCGTACGCAGCAGCGTTGACTTGCCGCAGCCCGACGGTCCGATGAATGCCGTCACCGTTTTCTCCGGAATGTCCAGATCGACGTTTTTAAGCGCATGGTACGTATCGTAGTATAAATTCAATTTTTTTATCTGTATGATGGATTCCATATCTTATTCATGTCTCCTTTTTCACGATTAGATCTGCTATGCGTCTCTTAGATGTTCTTCGAATACTTGTTCCGAATCCACACGGCTGCGATGTTCATGATGAACAGCATGATGAGCAGCAGGATGATACCCGAAGCTGCCAGCTCGTGGAATGCCTCACTTGGTCTGGATACCCAGTTAAAGATCTGGATCGGCATGACAGTAAACGAATCGAGCAGATTTTCCGGCAAGAAGGCCACGTACGTTAAAGCACCAATCATGATAAGCGGTGCGGTTTCGCCGATCGCACGAGACAAGGCCAGGATAACCCCGGTCATAATTCCAGGAATCGCTGACGGCAGCACGGCGCTGGATACCGTTTGCCACTTCGTTGCGCCCAGCGCGTATGACGCGTCACGCCGGTTCTTAGGCACGGCGCGAAGCGCCTCCTGCGCCGCAACGATGATAATCGGCAGCACGAGCAGCGTCATCGTTAGTACCCCGGACAACAGGCTGCGTCCAAGATTCATGCCGCGCACGAAAATCGCCAGCCCCAGGATGCCGTATATAATAGAAGGAACCCCTGCAAGCGTACTGATATTCAGCTGAATGAGCCGAACCCAGCGGCTGCGGCCCGCATACTCTTCGAGAAAGATGGCCGCGCCCACGCCCAGTACGAAGGACAGTGGAGCCATGAGCAAAAGCAAATAAATCGTGCCGACAATCGGCGATTTCAGTCCCGCTTTATCCGCGATGCGCGACGGAAAGTTGGTGAACAGATCAGGCGAGAGCCGATGAACGCCATCCATCACGATCGTCACGATCAAAGCCATCAAAACAAGAATACCGATGCTGGTACAAGCCAGGAAAATCATATGCAGCGTCTGGTCACTACGGCGTCTCCGGTTGATTCCTTTGCTGTCCCCCAGATTCAATTGTTCCATCTAGTATTCCTCCCTGAAGCGGCGAGCGACCCACTGCGCCAATATATTAAGCAAGAAGGTGATGACAAACAAGGTCAAACCTACTGCAAAAATCGTACCGTATTCAATCGTTCCTCGCGGAACGTCTCCCATGCTTACCTGAACGATATACGAAGTCATCGTCTGAATGCTTTCCAGCGGATTCAGCGTCAACTGCGGCGTGGCGCCTGCAGCTACCGTCACGATCATCGTTTCGCCGATCGCGCGCGAGAATGCCAATACGAATGAGGACACGACCCCGGACAGAGCGGCTGGAAGCACGATCTTCAGCGCAACCTCAAATCGGGTAGCACCCAGCGCGTATGCCCCATGACGAAGACTCTTGGGAACAGCACGCATCGCGTCTTCGCTTAAAGACGAAATCATCGGCAGGACCATGATGCCGACCACGAGCCCCGCGCTAAGCGCATTGAATATCCCCATATCGGGAAAAATCTTTTGAAGGAATGGCGTTACGGTTTCAAGCGCAAAATATCCGTAAACAATCGTTGGTACACCAGCCAATACTTCAAGCACTGGCTTTACAACCCCCCGAACCCGGGCAGGAGCGTATTCATTGAGATAAATAGCGCATGCCAAGCCGATAGGCACTGCGAAAATGATCGCAATGCCTGTAATCAGCAATGTGCCGCCCAGCAGGGGCAGCACGCCGAATTCTTTTGGAGGGAGAATCGGACTCCATGTCGTTCCGGTCAAGAAGGACCATACCGGCACTTCCTTGAAGAAGATCACGGATTCCTGTAGAAGCGTATATACAATACCGATGGTGGTAAACACCGAAAGCATGGCACACAAGCCGAGCAGGATTGGAATGATTTTGTCTGAGATGCGCGTTTTGCTTCGACGGAATGTCATGCTTTTAGTGTTTGCCGCCACGGGTGAAGTTTTGTTCATTCTCCTCTTCCCTTTCTATGGGTTGCCCGAAGGATCCCCTTCGGGCATGAAATCTTTATTATTTTGCCAACTTGTCTTTTTCTTCTTGATACTGTTCGTCTTGAAGCGGTACGAAACCGACTTCGCCAGCAAGACTAGCGGCATTATCAAGGTAGAAGGTCATGAATGCACTCACTTCCGGGCGCTCAAGCTCTTTATCGTTTACGTAGAGCAGCAGCGGACGGGACAATGGAGCATAACTGTTATCCTTGATCGTTTCCATGCTTGGAGCTACGGTAGCTGTACCGTTATCGATCGGAACCAGCTTCAACTTGTCTTGGTTCTCTTCATAGAAGGAGAATCCGAAGTATCCGATGGAGTTTTTGTCGCCAGCAACTCCTTGTACGACTGCGTTGGTATCGGCACTGAACGTGATTTGGCTGTCGTTTCTGCTTGCTTGTGCTTCACCGTTAATCGCTTCTGTGAAGTAGTCGAATGTACCGTGGTCTGTACCAGGAGAGTAAATTTTGATTTCCTCAGCCGGCCATCCTTCGCGAACGTCAGCCCATGTTTTTACGGTGCTGTTCGGCTCGTAAATTTTCTTCAGCTCATCTACTGTCAATTTATCTACGAATTCATTGCTCGGGTTAACAACAACGGATAGTCCGTCATAAGCTACCAGAACCTCATGATAGGAAATGCCCTTGGATTTTGCTTCTTCAGCTTCACTGTCTTTAATTGGACGGGATGCATTGGAGATTGGAATCTCTCCATTGTTAAAGCGTTTGAAACCGCCACCTGTTCCGCCTGTTCCGATCGGAATGCGGACATCCGGGTTAGCTGCGCCGAACTCTTCGGCAATGGCTTCGGTCAATGGATGCAATGTACTGGAACCGTCAATTTCAATCGTTCCCGACAAAGCTGTTGTTGTACTTCCTTCATTTTGCTGTGCTGAACCGTTGTCTGTATTTTCTCCGGAAGCACCGCCGGAAGTTGTTCCTCCGCCGCATGCCGCCAAAAGCGTGCTCAGCATCAATACCAGTACGAGAATACCTGCTGGTTTACGACCCCTTCTTTTAAACAAACGAATCCACTCCTTCAAAATGGTTGTTGTCTCTAACTTCCTACTTACAATATTGATAATAATCCCGTAATGTAATAACAGTTTCTGAGAAATGTAAACGCAGTGTAAAATATTTTGATAAAACTAGATTCATAGGCTCGGCTTTTCTTCTAACGATCCGTTTAATCCTGCGAGCTCATCCTTCACCCGCTCCACGCGCCTAACGGTTTCCTCCGCCAGTTGATAAACCTGATTCCCCGACTTCTGAACCTTCTCGACGGCGGTCTCCATTTCGTTAAACATATCGGCGCCTTCCGTTACATACCCCTCACAGGACTGGATTTCCTTCAGCGAAGATACGGCGCCAACGGCTGTATCTCCCGCCAGCCGCTGGATGTGCTCCAGCAGCTGGGCGATATCCCCTGACAGCTTACGCGTTTGTTTGGCCAGCGACTGCACCTCTGCCGCGACCACTTGAAATCCCCGCCCATGCTCTCCGGCATGCGCAGCTTCAATCGAAGCATTCATTGCCAGCAAACTGCTTTGATTGGCCAGCTCGGTAATCATGCCGGTTATCGAGGAAATGCGGCTGGCATCCGCAGCGAGCTCGGCGGCC
Source organism: Priestia sp. BR_2 (assembly GCF_041954005.1). NCBI lineage: Bacteria > Bacillati > Bacillota > Bacilli > Caryophanales > Bacillaceae > Priestia > Priestia sp. BR_2. Next base: position 56,987 of record NZ_JAVFHM010000312.1, read on the forward strand.
TGCCCTTCACGCTTCGTCATATCCTCCACAAGGCCAAGATAAGAGGTTCGGACATGGTCAAGCTTCTTCTTACCCGTCTGGGACCATTCCCTCATCCGTATACATTCCGCATTCGTTCTGGCTGCCGCCGCTCGAACCTCGGTCAACGAGGATTGGATGTTCCCGGTATGACGGAAGCTTTCCTGAAGAATCAGCTCCCGTTTCTCTTCCGCTTCCGTTTGGAGACCGCTTGACAGACTCATTAGATCCCGTACGGTAAGCACGCCCAGCAGGCGGTCAGCCTCCGTCATCAGGACGCAATCATAAAATTTCGAATCCGGGCGCTGCAGGGCCAATTGCAGCAGTGTTCCTACCTTCTCGGTCACATCGACCTTCATCGGTTGATGGTCCCCAAACTGGAAGGCCGGCCTGGAATAATACAGGTCAACGGCAAACCGGCCCATCATTCGCCGGTAAAAAACATCCCGCATGATCAGCCCCGACGGCCTGTCTGCCTCATCGCAATAAATAACGCAAGGGATATGCTGATCCTTCGTAAAAACATTCAGCACGTCGAGGCAGGTTTCGGATTTTCGGATAATAGGGACCTTTCTTATGTACTGCCGATATAATGCGCCTGCTTCAGGTTTGCTTGCTGATTGGCCATCCATTGCCGCCTCTACTTCCGCTTCGGTTCTCTCTGTCTGATTCGGTTGGCATTGAAGCAGTGTCATGCGCCCTCACCCCTTGATTGATCTGGTCCTTTAGACGCATCTTAACGGACAAGTGTTATGGGAATATTCCGGAATGATTAAGGGAGTGTAAACGAAGGAGGGATGTTGGCAAGAATATGAGACATTGGACATGCTTAGGTCCTGCCCAAAGACCCAAAAAAAATACTCCGCATCATTTCAAATCGAATGATGGGAGCCTTTAATGGGATTTACCACAAGTTTATAACCAACTCCGCGGATGGAGTCGATGTGTACGGACTCAGGATCAAGTTCAAGCTTCTTGCGCAGGGAGCTCACGTGAACGTCGACGGTTCGCTGTCCGCCGATATAATCGAAGCCCCAGACCACGTTCATCAGATCGTCCCTTGTTAACACCACGCCCGGTTTCTTGGCCAGATAGAGAAGCACCTCGAATTCTTTCGGACGGAGATTAATGCTCTGACCGCCAAGCCGCACCTCGTATTTCTCAGGATAGATTTCCAGCTGTCCAAGCGAAATGACGTTGCCTTGATTGTCCGTCGTCTTTACCTCGTCGGCATGGCCGGACACCCGGCGCATGACGGCCGATACGCGAGCCAGCAGCTCGGACACGCCAAACGGCTTGGTAATATAGTCATCCGCCCCCATCTTCAAACCTTGAACAACTTCCTCTTCGGCGTTCTTCGCGGTCAAAATGATGATCGGCGTCGTAATTCCGTTACTGCGTAGTTTCTCTAAGATCTGAAAGCCGTTCATGCCAGGCAGCATAACATCCAGCAGGATCAAATCGTATTCATGTTGTGACGCTTTCTCGTAACCTGCCGTACCGTGTTCCTCTACTTCGACTTGAAAGCCTTCCTGCGTCAAATTGTAAGACAACAGCCGCGAAAGTGTCGGCTCATCTTCGATGACAAGCATGCGTTGCGTCAATGGTACCCCCGCCCTTATCTTGTTAATTGGACTGCTCATGCAAGTATATCAACAGAATGTTAACGGAGTGTTAACTCCCTGTATCGTGGGTTTCCTGCAGGATCGGAAGCTCGATGATGAAGGAGCTTCCGATGCCCAGCTCGCTTTCCACCTTGATGGTTCCGTGGTGAAGATCCACCAGATGCTTAACGATCGATAGGCCGAGCCCCGTTCCGCCGGATCCGCGCGAACGCGCTTTATCCACCCGGTAAAATCGTTCAAAAATGCGGGGTAGATCCTTCTTCGGAATGCCAATCCCGGAATCCTTGACCACGAATTCCACGAAATCATCGGCACTCCCGTTATTATGCTTTTCACGCGCCGTTAATTTTACTCGTCCGCCTTCCTGCGTGTAACTGATGGCATTCGAAAGAAGATTCATAAATATCTGGCGAAGCTTATCCTCATCGCCTTCCATAAACAGCTCCTCCGGAACGTCGAGCTCCAGGCCGATCCGCTTCTTCTCCGCTACCGTGCGCATCATTTCGGATATCGTATCGAAGAACGCCGACAGATGAATCGGCGAGTAATCCATCTGAATCCGCTTCGATTCGATCTTGGACAGCTCCAGAATGTCACCGATCAGACGGTTCAGCCGTTCGGATTCGTCATAGATGATCTGGAGGAAGGAACGTGACGTCTTCTCGTCGGTAACTCCGCCGCCGAGCAGCGTTTCGGCAAACCCTTTCACCGCAGCCAGCGGGGTCTTCAGCTCATGAGACACATTGGCAACGAATTCGCTTCGCATGCGTTCGAGCCTGCGGATATCGCTAACGTCCTGCAGCAGGAAGAGCATGCCGCGCCGATAAGGCTCCTGCTCTTCCTCTTGCATCATCGTCACTCCGTCAATGCGGATAATCGATTCCACCGGATAATAAACGTTGCGTTCCTCATGGAAGTCCGCTTGGCTTCCAAGGCCTTCCTCCATCAGTTTGGTCAATTCATAATGCTGCTTCAGCTCGCGGTACGATTTCCCGGTAATCACCTCGGCGTTAATGCCGAGCATTTTCTCAGCGGCCCGGTTTACAAGGATGATTTGGCCGGCTCCGCTAACCAAGACGATGCCCCCTGTCATATTGTTGAGGACGCTCTGCAGCAAGTCTTCGTTATCCCGTATCGTCCGCAGCTGGGTTTGAAGGCTGTCTGCCATTCCATTGATGGCTTGCGCCAATTGACCGATCTCGTCCTTACGGTGAATCTTCACTCTCGCATCGTATTCCAGACGCGAGATCCGTCTAGCTACGCGCGTAATCTTCTCAAGCGGCGACGTCAACCCTTGAGCGACGCGGTAGCTCACCAAGGCAGCAATCAGAAATAACACCAGCAGGCCGATCCCCATGACGGTCCAGCCTTGCTTGACTCCCTGATCGACTTCCTTCAGGCTGACGGACAACCGAACGAATCCATCGAAATTCTCCCCGGCCTTGACCGGGAGAGCGACATACAGCATATCCTGCTGAAGCGTATCGCTGCGGCGAATGGTACTCCCGCGGCCTTCTTTGACCGCTTGAAGCATCTCCTCGCGATAAGCATGATTATCCATGGTCAACGGGTCGCTTTCCGAATCCCCGATCACCCTGCCGTCCTTCAGTATGAACGTCACTCTCGCATCGGACAGCTCCTCCAGCTGCAAGGACCTGTCGGTATAATACGAAACGGCTTCCGCGCCGTCCGTATCCGGGAACTCCATCATGGTCTGCAGGAGCCGAATCTCCCGGACCATATTATCCTCCAGCAGCTGAATATGGGACTGTTTGAACACCGTCACCATAGCCAGGCCTGCCGCAAGCATGGATAACCCGATTAAAGTAAGCATAATCAGAGTCAAACGGTTGCGATACTGCTTCATGGTCTCTCCTCTTTCTGCTTCATGATCATTTGGGATAACTTATCGCCCGTGTCCGTCTTCGGTGGAACAGTGCGTGAATGACCGTTGCGGCCGGCTGTTGAAACATAATGCCCAGCACGACCGGAATGGACGCCTGGGGCGAAAAATACGATGTCGCAAGCACCATCCCGAGGGATATATTCCTCATGCCGGACGCGTAGGTAAATGTAATTTGCATGTCCTGTGTCCGTCCCGGCATCGCATAGGAACCAAAGTAGCCGAGTAAATAACAGATCACGATCAGGGCAACGACAACCGGGATGACCACCAGCATTTCCTCCTTCATGCCTGCGGCATGGGGAGCGATAGCAGCCGCGTTCAGCATCACCACAAGCATGAAAAACAGCTTCGATATCGGCTGCGTCACGGGAGCCGACCACTCCTTGATCCGTCCTTTGGATACCTCATACAGCATCACCCCGATCAGAGTGGGCAATACCACCATAGTCAGCAAATCAAGTATCAGCGCGGACGCATTCCATGCAACCAGTGCATCTCCGATAAACATATCCATCAGAGCCGGCACGACCAAGGGACTGAGTATGGTGTCCAGCACCACCACCGCCAAGATGAACGGAACGCTGCCGCCGGAGCTTCCGACCCACATCACCGAGGATATCCCGAGCGGAATGATCGCGAACAGCAGCAAGCCTATCGTATAGTCCGAGTCCGCGCCGAATACGGCCGAGCCCAATCCATAGGCGAGCACCGGTGCGGCCGCATGGGCGAGAAACAGCGTCAGCATGACGGCAAACGGGCGTTTCAGCACCCCTTGCAGATGGCGGATGCCGCAGCCAAGCGCCATGACCAGCGTAATATAACCGAATAGATAAGGAATCCAGTGAACAAGGTCCAGCAGCACGTCCGAGAGCAGCCAGCCTAGCACCAGCGACCCGGGAATCAAGAGAAAGGTGTACTTTTCAAACCAAGATGCAAAGGCCAGTCCAAAACTTCTCAACAGTTTCCTCCTATGACTGAATTGACGTATTTGACTTTCATCATAAACCGGGGCGATCCGAACCGCAACGAAAATTCGAAATAAGGCTCCCTGCTTGCGCTCAACAAAAAAGCACCGACCGGCACGTGATGGCCAATCGATGCTTACTCATCGTGATTTGAATCAGGAGAACACCGGCTCTTTAAACATCGCCAGCTTCTGTGCGGAATCCTTGCTCACATCGGCATGCAGACTGTTTCCGTGCGAATCCATGGTAACGATGGCGGCAAAGCCGTCGACCTCCAAATGCCACATCGCTTCCGGAATGCCGAACTCCATGAAATCCACGCCGTTTACTTTTTTGATGCATCTCGCATAATACTGGGCAGCCCCGCCGATGGCATTCAGATACACGCCGCCATGCTCCTGCAAGGCTTGAAGCGTCTTCGGCCCCATGCCGCCTTTTCCGATAACCGCGCGAATGCCGAATTTTTTCAAAATATCGCCTTGGTACGGTTCTTCCCGAATGCTGGTCGTCGGGCCTGCCGCCTTGACATGCCATCCCTCTTCATCCTGCATCATAACCGGACCGCAGTGATAAATCACGGCTCCGTTCAGATCGAGAGGGGCATCGTGATCCATCAGGTATTTATGAAGCGCATCCCGTCCGGTATGCATCTCGCCTCGGATCACCACCACATCCCCGACGCGCAGGGAACGGATCTGCTCCTCGCTGATCGGCGTATGAAGCACTACTTCACGTCCTTGGGAATCACTTGGCGCTGATTCTTCGACTCGGGACGCTGCCGTTTCGGAGTTTGCATTCATCTGCACCTCGCTGCCGGCTTCATACAGCCAATCCGCGATCTCCCCGGTTTCCGGCTCAATCCGTACGCCCTGACGGCGGAACGCCCAGCAGTTATAGGCCACCGATACAAAAAAGCTTGCCGGCAAGCGGTTCATCGCACCGACCTTGCAGCCGAGCAGCGTGACTTCTCCGCCAAAGCCCATCGTGCCGATCCCCAGCTTGTTTGCATTTTCCAATATGTAATCTTCGAGCTTCGCCAGATCCTCATTCGGATTCACATCCTCCACATGCCGGAACAGCTGATGCTTCGCAAGCTCGTATCCGGTCGTGCGGTCGCCTCCGATACCTACGCCGATAAATCCGGCGCTGCAGCCCTGCCCCTGGGCTTGATACACGGCATGCATGATGCACTTGCGGATTCCGTCCAGGTCACGTCCCGCTTTTCCCAATCCTTCAAGCTCTGCGGGAAGGCTGTACTGGATGTTTTTGTTCTCGCAGCCGCCCCCTTTCAGGATGAGACGGACGTCCACCTTATCCTGCTCCCATTGCTCGAAATGGATGACGGGCGAACCAGGTCCGAGATTATCCCCGCTGTTGGCGCCTGTCAACGAATCCACCGAGTTGGGACGCAGCTTGCCATCCTTCGTGGCGCGAACCACCGCCGCATAGATCGCCTTCTTCATTTCGATGTGATTCGCACCCACGGGTGTATGCACGATAAACGTCGGCATGCCCGTATCCTGGCAGATCGGCGATACTTCCTGCTCGGCCATCTCGATATTTTGAGCGATCGTTGCCAGTGCCAGCCCCGCTCGCGTTGCCGCATCCTCGGACGCTCGTCCACGGTTGACTGCTCTTCGCACGTCTCCGGGCAAATTCGTGGAGGTTTCTACAATCAGTCGATACATGCTCTCTTCAAATAACTTCATAGCGTCAGTAAACTCCTCTCTTTCATGACCCAATCCTCATAGCAAAAAAGAATCATTATAAACTGCCAATATTGTTATCATATCATATCATTCCGCACATGAAAGGGTTTACTTGAAAAAATGAAAGAGACGAGAAAATGTGTTGAATTGCCGGTCATAATGACCATACCAATCTATGAATCTCTCATATATTGGTTAAGGAAAGGAGGTGATTGCTATGATGAGAAAAGTTACAGTCTCCCAGGTTGTTTTTCCAAGACTTGCCCTGTTCAGAAATGAGTTTTACAGAGGACGGCGATTTGTGGTGCGTGGAAATGTAGGGATCCGGAATCTCGAGAGAGCTTTTGGCGACATTGAAAGCTTAAGATTCTTCTCCCCCAACGCTAACGCAACCCTGGTCCTGTTCTCGGAGCCGAATTTCAGGGGCAGATTCAGAGTATTCCGCGGCAGCACCAACATCGGCGATCTTGACGATATCATCGGCGGTGAAGAGCCAGAGTCCATTATTAGTTCGAACCGCCGTTTGACGCTGGCTCAAATCCGGGCGATCCGCGATACCGGACGGCTTCCAAACGGGTTTAGAACCATCTGATTCTCCGTATGCCTGTAATCTCACCTAACCCTCTCCCATGATAAAAGAGCGGACATCCGGGCTGAAGCCCATGATGTCCGCTCTATTCTGTCATCGAGTATGTTTACTAGGCGCAAAAGGAATCAACGCTTTAACCGTTAATCACTTCGCCGCCGTTCACATGAATCACTTGACCGCTCACGTAGGAGGAGTCCGTTGATGCCAGATATACATAAGCAGGAGCCAATTCTTCCGGTTGACCCGGACGTTTCATCGGCTGGGTCGCCCCAAACTCGGCTACCTGATCCGCCGGGAACGTCGAAGGAATCAGCGGCGTCCAGATGGGTCCCGGCGCAACGGCATTTACCCGGATTCCTTGACCGACCACGTTCATCGACAAGGAACGCGTAAAGGCCACGATGGCACCCTTGGTTGATGCATAATCCAGCAGCTGCGGGCTTCCCCGGTAAGCCGTGATGGAGGTCGTGTTAATAATGGAGCTTCCCTTGGACAGATGCGGCATCGCCGCCTGCGTCAAATAGAACATCCCGAAAATATTCGTGCGGAATGTCCGCTCCAATTGTTCTTTTGTAATGTCCTCGATCTTCTTCTGCGGATGCTGTTCGGCTGCGTTGTTGACAAGAATATCGAGCTTCCCAAGCTTCTCTACGGTTTCGGTGACTGCATCGCGGCAAAACGCATCGTCGCCGACGTCGCCGGCGATCAGCAGGCATTTACGCCCTTCCTGCTCTACCTGTCGCTTGGTCTCTTCCGCATCCTTGTGCTCGTTCAGGTACACAATGGATACATCCGCGCCCTCCTTGGCATAGTAGACCGCAACCGCACGGCCGATCCCGCTGTCGCCCCCGGTAATCAGCGCTACCTTTCCTTTTAGCTTACCGGCTGCTTTGTACTCGTTACTTTCAAACTCCGGCTTCGGGTGCATCTCCGATTCGGTTCCGGGTCTGTGATCCTGATGCTGGGGCGGCAATGTCTGCTTCTGTTGATCTTGTGGCATATGAACATTTCTCCTTTCAGGTCAGTATCTCAAACTACCTCTCATAGGATGCGTTCGACGCGGCTTCTTATTCTCATAAAAAGCCCTTCGCTATTGTTTTTACCCATAATGAACGGGATCAAACGTAAGCACGGTGCTTTTCCCGTAACAAAATCCCCCTCTTGACGGGGCCTTGCGCTCAAAGTCCAGTCCGCCGTTTTGCGGTAACCCCCGGAATATCTAATTGCTGTAATATCAAAAAAACCGCCCGAATCAACGGACGGCTTCTCTTCGTATGTAGCTGTTCTTAGATGATATGATTGAATACCATGAAGAAGATCATAACCAGAAGCAGCAAGGCGAGCAATGCGCTAAGCGTGCCGAGCTTGCTTGTTTCTTCCTTCACTTCACGCTTCTCGCGGATGCCTGCAAGCGCATTCTTGAGCGGCTTGCTCATAATGCCTCCAATCGCAAACATCGCCAGCAGCAACACCGTTACAATGATCATCCAAGGAACCGAATACTCGCCCTGGGACATCATGTATCCGCCAGTCAACAGCTGAATGACCAAGCCGTACTGCGCAAAACGGTTCGCAACCCGAATCGTATTCACGGCTCCTTCTTGAGCGCCCAGAGACAGCTTCTGAATACCGCCGACAACAAACGGCAGGATCAAGTAAAACCCTAGCGCCGCCGTACCGACCATATGCAGAAAAAATGTCACGTTCCACATAAACTATTCCTCCAAAGTCGTTAGTGTGATTTATGTTACATCGAATTCATCGTCTCCTATTATACTGGACAGATCATCCAAAGAAAAGCAATCCCGCCCCGAATCACGGGACGGGATTGCATTATTAGACGATTTTGTGAATCCTGATTCAAATTACAGGTTCACGACCGAAGTCACGTTGCGCACGGATTCCGCCGACTTATCCAGCGCCGCCTTCTCTTCGGCGGTCAGCTCAAGCTCGAAAATGCGCTCGATGCCGTCTCCGCCGAGAATGGCCGGCACGCCCATGAACAGGTTGTCATAACCGTACTCGCCTTCCAGAAGGGCAATAACCGGAATAATCCGTTTCTTGTCCTTCAGAATCGCTTCCGTCATTTGGACCAAGGAAGCAGCAGGCGCGTAGTAGGCGCTGCCGTTCCCCAGCAAATTGACGATTTCGCCGCCGCCGACCCGGGTGCGCTGCACGATCGCTTCAATGCGTTCAGCCGGAATCAGCGTGTCGATCGGAATGCCGCCCACACTGGAGTAACGAACGAGAGGAACCATGTCATCGCCATGGCCGCCCAGAACGAAACCGCGGACATCCTCAACGGATACGTTCAGCTCTTGCGCGATAAAGGTGCAATAGCGTGCCGTATCCAATACGCCGGATTGACCGATGACGCGGTTCTTGGGAAATCCGAGCGTGTTGTACGCCACATAGGTCATGGCATCCACCGGGTTGCTCAGGATGATGACCGTGGAGTTCGGTGCATGAGTCTTCACGTTCTCGCATACGGACTTCACGATTCCTGCATTGGTGTTGACGAGGTCATCGCGGCTCATGCCCGGCTTGCGGGCTACGCCTGCTGTAATGATTACGATATCGGAATCAGCTGCATCTTCATAGTTGGATGTACCGACTATGTTGCTGTCAAATCCCTGGACGGGACTTGCTTCGAGCATATCCAGCGCTTTACCTTTGGTAGGGTTCTCGAGCTGCGGGATATCCAGCAGCACCACATCACCCAGTTCTTTTTGAGCCAGCATCAGGGCGGTAGTCGCACCTGTGAAGCCAGCACCTACTACCGTAATCTTTTTACGAGTAATTGCCACGATGAATCTCCTCCTTACAGGTTTTTAATGATTTCGTCTGCGAACTCGGAGCATTTCACTTCAGTAGCGCCTTCCATCAGGCGGGCGAAGTCGTAAGTCACGGTTTTGTTGTTGATGGACGTTTCCATGCCTTTGTAGATCAGGTCAGCCGCTTCCTGCCATCCGAGGTGCTCAAGCAGCATAACGCCGGAGAGGATTACGGAACCAGGGTTAACTACGTCCTTGTCTGCATATTTCGGAGCTGTACCATGAGTCGCTTCGAAAATCGCATGTCCTGTTACGTAGTTGATGTTAGCGCCCGGAGCGATACCGATACCGCCAACTTGCGCAGCCAGAGCGTCAGACAGGTAGTCGCCGTTCAGGTTCAATGTCGCAATGACGTCAAAGTCGGTTGGGCGAGTCAGCACCTGCTGCAGCGCGATGTCGGCAATCGCATCCTTAACGATGATTTTGCCGGCTTCTTCAGCCGCTTTTTGAGCAGCGTTAGCTGCATCTACGCCGTCCTTGTCCTTGATGATATCGTACTGGGCCCAAGTGAACACTTTATCGCCGAATTCGGCTTCAGCCACTTCGTAACCCCAGTTTTTGAAGGCACCTTCCGTAAATTTCATGATGTTGCCTTTGTGAACGAGCGTTACGGATTTGCGGCCATGCTTGATCGCATATTCAACCGCTGCGCGTACAAGACGCTTGGAACCTTCGGAGGACACCGGTTTGATGCCGATACCGGAAGTTTCCGGGAAGCGGATTTTGTTTGCTCCCATTTCGTCTTGAAGGAACTTGATCACTTTCTTCACTTCGTCGGAGCCTTCTTTGTATTCGATGCCTGCATAGATGTCTTCCGTGTTCTCGCGGAAAATAACCATGTCGACCAGCTCAGGACGTTTTACCGGAGACGGTACGCCGTTGAAATAACGGACAGGACGCAAGCAGGTATACAGATCCAGCTCTTGGCGAAGGGCAACGTTCAGGGAACGGATACCGCCGCCGATTGGCGTTGTAAGAGGTCCTTTAATTGCAACGATGTACTCGCGAATCGCTTCAAGCGTATCGTTCGGGAGCCACTCACCGTATGTATTGTATGCCTTCTCACCGGCAAATACTTCATACCAGGCAATTTTCTTGGAACCGTTGTACGCTTTTTCTACAGCTGCATCCAGGACGCGCTTGGAAGCTTTCCAGATGTCACGGCCTGTGCCGTCGCCTTCAATAAAAGGAATAACAGGGTTGTTAGGCACCTGCAGGGTTCCGTTATCAATCGTGATTTTCTCGCCTTCAGTCGGCAATGCGAATTTTTCCAATTTCATGAGTATGAGTTCCTCCTTCGAATATGGTTCTTTTCTCTAGCCATTTCAATGCGATACTGTGTGCAATAGGCATAGAGAAATCCGCCACCCGCGATTCACTCGCGTTTAAGCGGTCCTCTAGCCTATTGTACATGATTGCTAGCCACTTAGCGAAGTTCTATCGGCACATATTTTTGATCGGTCATCCCCGTATACTCTGCGCGCGGGCGGATAATACGGTTGCCTTCATACTGCTCAAGAATATGCGCGGTCCATCCGGATACGCGGCTGATCGCGAAAATCGGCGTGAACAATTCGTGCTCAATGCCAAGCTGCGTATAGACGGAGGCGGAATAGAAATCGACGTTCGGCTTCAGGCCTTTTTGGTTGGTAACCGTTTCGTCGATCAGCACCGACATATCGTACAGCGTGGTATCGCCTTTCATTTCGCCAAGCTCGCGGGACATTTTTTGGAGATGTTTCGCGCGCGGATCGCCGTTTTTGTATACGCGGTGTCCAAAGCCCATAATTTTTTCACGGTTGTCCAGCTTCTCTTGAATGTACGCCTGAGCCCGATCAATCGAACCGACTTCGTTCAGCATCTTCATGACGGCTTCGTTCGCACCGCCGTGCAGAGGGCCTTTCAGCGCGCCAATGGCGGAAGTAACACCGGAATAAATGTCGGACAGCGTGGCTACGGTCACGCGGGCCGCAAACGTGGATGCGTTAAGCTCGTGGTCCGCGTGCAATACGAGCGCCTGATCCAGTGCCTTAATGGAAGTCTGGTCAGGATCCTCGCCTCTGAGCATATACAGGAAGTTTTCCGCGATGGAGGCGCCTGCTTTCGGAGCCACCGGCTCTTTGCCCTGGCGAACGCGGGCAATGGCAGCGATGATCGTCGGAAGCTGAGCTTGAAGTTTAACCGCTTTCTTCTCGTTCGCTTCACGGCTCATATCGTCGCCTTCGGCGTCGTACAGAGCGAGCGCGGATACAGCCGAACGAAGCGCAGCCATCGTATTGCCGTCCTTCGGATACAGTTTGATCTGCTGGATAAGCTCATCCGGAATGGCGGCATAGTTGCTCAAATCTTGTTGAAGCGCCTTTAACTCTTCTACATTCGGAAGCTTTCCGAACCAGAGCAGGTAGGCTACTTCTTCAAAACTTGCATGTTCTGCGAGATCGTCAATATCATATCCACGGTAAGTCAGAACGCCATCGACGATCGAACTAATCGCGGAGGTGGTAGCTACAATGCCTTCCAAACCCTTGGTAGCTGTCATGCAACATCTCTCCTTTATGATCGGGATAAACTGAACTATTTTGACAATCATGAAAACATTTTCATGAAGTCAGATGAAAAAGAAAAACGCGCAAAAAAATTGCTATGGTCCTAGTCGCAAACCTTCTCATATCATACTGGATTTTGTCTGATATGTGAACATGAGCAGCGACATTCGCCGCATCAAATTGTTTTATCGATACCATAAACATTTTTTTGAAATCACTTACAATTCCATTATACCTGTGATAATTCTCATTGTCGAATCATGAAGACGACCATTTTTGAACTCTTTATCCTTATATTGAAACTCCCTGCATACGTATAGAATGAGCCTTTCTGCTCGTCCCTCCAAGTCAGCTGCAAAGGAGTGTGATTCATTGGAACGATTGATGCTTAAACGTTTGGGCCGGGGAGTGTGGGTGCTGTCTTCCATCTTCGTGATCGCCTATTTGATATATGTACTGCTGCCGCTGCTTTATCCCTTCCTTCTGGCCTGGATCATCGCCTATGCGATGAACCCTTGCGTTAACCTGCTCCAGCGGAGTCTGAGAATGCCGCGCTGGATCGCCGTCACGTTGTCCCTGCTCCTGTATTTCGGCGCAGCCCTGTTGATTCTCACCGCGGCCGTCAGCAGGCTGGTCAAGGAACTGATTGCCCTGTCCCAGTCCTTTAATCTCCACATTGACGCCTGGGTGGAATGGCTGACGGCCTGGACGCAGAATGAGAGCTTCCAGAATATCGTCAATGAGATCAGCCGTTTCTATCAGAACAACCCGAATTATCACGATACCATCAACCAAAACATCACCCGTACGACGCAGACGATCGGCACGGCCGTGACCGACCTCGTTACCGGTATTTTTAACGGTATCCTGCAAATTATTTATTATTTGCCGAATTTGGGGACGATTTTCATTGTCGTGCTGCTGTCCACGTTCTTTCTCAGCAACAGCTGGGAACGTCATAACCGCGCGCTGCTCCGTCTCCTGCCCGACGTCATTCGTAAACCGATGAACTATATCTTCTCGGATCTGAAAAAAGCGCTGTTCGGATTTGCCAGAGCCCAGCTGATTCTCATATCCATTACGGCCGTCATCGTCACGATCACGCTCTATGCGCTCGGCGTGGATTCCGCCTTCTCCATCGGGCTTCTGATCGGCTTGGTGGATCTACTCCCGTACCTGGGTGTGGGCATCGTCCTGATTCCGTGGTCGCTGTATGCTTTTATGTCCGACGACCTGACACTCGGCATCGGGCTGACGGTCCTGTACAGCATCATTCTGGTCGTCCGTCAGATCATGGAGCCCAAGGTGCTGGCCAGCAGCGTCGGGCTGGATCCGCTTGCCGCCCTGCTGGGCATGTTCGTCGGGCTTAAGCTGTTCGGGATTTTGGGACTGATCATCGGTCCCGTGTCGCTTGTCATCCTGGACGCTTTTCATCGGGCCCATGTGTTCAAGGACCTGAGGAATTACATTATCGGGGGCAGGTTCAGGTAGCCCGCGTTAAGAGACGGCTTGATTTATCTTATCATTGGGCTAATGTGAACATCGTATTTGGAAAGATTGAAATAGGCTGCTCCCTTGCATAAAATAGACCGGCCCCTTGCGGGACCGGTCTTATGGTAATGTCTGCTTGTATTATCTGCGAAAGATCGTAATCTTGCCGTTTTTCATATTTTTCTTCATCCATTTCAACAGCAAAATCCGATACAGCGGGCGGGTCAACGGAAATATCAACGTAAAGCCGATCATGTCAGTTACAAAGCCCGGCAGAATGAGAAGTACTCCACCCGCAAATATGCATAGGCCGTCCGCCATGGAAGCACCCGGTACCATGCCTGTATTCATTCTCTGCTTGGCGTCTTCCATCGCTTTGCGGCCTTCGAATCTCATCATGGCCACGCCGACGGCAGAGGTCAGCAGTGTCAAAAGCAATGTATTCATGCCGCCTACGCGGTCCGCAACAAACTGAAAGCCGAATATCTCAATAGTAGGCACAAAAATAATCGCTGCCAGCATCCATTTGAACATGAAGCTACTCCTTCCTCCCCAAAAGGGTATCCTTCAATGCATCATACAGCTTTGGCGCGCATTTATCCAGTCGGGCCGGCTTCCACTCCCGGTTCAGCCATACATGCCGGGTCGCTCCTGCCGTTAACAAGGCACCAGGGAGCTCGGACTCGGTATGCCAACCCCTCGCTCCCAAATCCGCCTGCTCCTGCTCACTCAGCAGACGGACCTCGTATTCATAGTGTATTCGCAGCGGGGAGAAAGCAGTCATTCTTGTAAATATTGTCACGAGATCATCATATCGCGCCGGCCGGCGGTACTTGATGTCTAGATCCACTACAGGGAGCAGGACGCCTTCTTCTTCCATTCCCCGATACGTAAATCCCATTTCACGGATCATTTCGGTACGCCCGATCTCAAACCAGTTTAAATAGTTCGCATGATACACGACACCCATTTGATCGCTTTCCTGGTAACGCACCCGAAAGGATGTCCAGAACCAGCGGCTTCGCGTCGGTACGGATGGACTAGCCAACGTCTTCTTCCCCCTCATGTATGCAAAAAGCAATGGCCGACAAGAAACGTCGTCCATTGCTTATATGCAGCTATATTCAGAATCCAGCGGATTCTTGATGATGAATCTACTTCTGCTGTGGAATTTGGTCCACTTTCAGCAGGTTCGTGGAACCGGAACGTCCCAGCGGCACGCCCGCCGTAATCACAACAAGGTCGCCTTCTTTCACGAGTCCGGATTTCACGCCGCCTTGCAGCGCATAATCAAACATCTCGTCCGTAGAAGAAGCCTGCTCGCCTTTAACCGGCGTTACGCCCCAAGTCAGTGCCAAACGTCTCAGCGTTCTTTCTTGAGTCGTTACGGCGACGATAGGAGCCTGTGGACGGTATTTGGATACCATGCGAGCTGTTTGACCAGATTCGGTAGACGAAATGATCGCTTTGGCATTCAGGTCGAGTGCCGAAATCGCAACCGATTGGCTGATCGCTTCGGTTACGCTGGTTTCTTGTGCAATGCGCTGCTTCAAGAACAATTCACGATAGTTCAGTGCGGATTCGGCTTTTTCCGCGATGCGGGACATCGTCAATACGGATTCCACCGGGTATTTACCTGCAGCCGTTTCGCCGGAGAGCATGATGGCATCGGTTCCGTCGAAAATCGCGTTGGCAACGTCACTTGCTTCCGCACGGGTAGGACGCGGGTTACGCTGCATGGAATCCAGCATTTGCGTAGCCGTAATGACCGGTTTGCCGGCCAGGTTACATTTTTCGATCATGCGTTTTTGAACCAACGGAACTTCCTCAGCCGGAATTTCAACGCCGAGGTCGCCACGGGCTACCATCAAGCCGTCGGATACTTCCAGAATTTCATCCAGATTGTCAACGCCCTGCTGGTTCTCGATTTTGGAGATAATTTGGATGTGCTCGCCATTGTGTTTCTTCAGCAATTCGCGAATTTCCAGCACGTCACTTGCTTTACGAACGAAGGAAGCGGCAATAAAATCGATGCCCTGCTCGATCCCGAAAATGATATCGTTGGCGTCTTTTTCCGTAATACCTGGGAGGGAAATCGCGACTCCCGGCACGTTAACACCTTTTTTGCTCTTAATGGTTCCGCCATTAACGATGCGGCATCTGATTTCGGTGCCTTGAATCTCCACCACGGTCAGACCGATCAGACCGTCGTCGATCAGGATCGTCGATCCGACTTGAACGTCTTGAGGCAACTCTTTATAAGTAATGGACAAACGATTCTTATCACCAAGGATTTCCTCGGTAGTAAGGGTGATATATTCATCTTGTACAAGCTCAATCGGTTCCACTTCAAGTTTGCCTGTACGGATCTCCGGTCCTTTGGTATCAAGCAGGATCGCTACCGTTTTGTTCAACTCTTCGCAAGCTTGGCGGATGTTCTTGATCCGGTTGCCATGCTCCTCGAAGTCGCCGTGGGAGAAGTTCAGACGAGCCACGTTCATGCCGGCCATAATGAGCTTCTTGGTGTTTTCCAACGATTCACTGGAAGGACCGATGGTACATACAATTTTTGTTTTGCGCATTTGGGTTTCCTCCGTTTATTAAAGGGTTCTCTATATCTCTTTTTCCAACAACTAAATCTACTACAAAAAGTCTCATTTGTATAGGAACTTTGTCATATCGTCACATACTCATCAGACTTTTAGAGGATAACGTCTTCCGGTTCCGCCTTCGCAAAGTCGAATTCGCCGATCTTGCGGAATTTGCGGTACCGGTCTTCCTTCAGCTCGCAGGCGTCCATCACGGACAGCTCCTTCAGCTGGCTGATCAGGGCGCTCCGAATGGCAGCGGCCGTCTCCTCGTAGTTACGGTGCGCACCGCCCTTAGGCTCAGGAATGATCTCCTCGATGACTTCCATTTCAAGCAGGTCCTTGGCGGTGATCTTCATCGCTTCCGCGGCCTGGTCCGCCTTGGACGCATCCTTCCATAGAATGGATGCCGCGCCGTTCGGCGAGATGGCGGAATAGATGGCGTGCTCCAGCATCAGCACGCGATTGCCTACAGCCATCGCAAGAGCACCGCCGCTTCCACCTTCGCCGATGACCACACAAACAACAGGCACCCCAAGAGACGACATCTCCCGCAAATTGCGGGCGATCGCCTCGGACTGACCTCTTTCTTCTGCTGTATTACCCGGATATGCGCCTTTTGTATCAATAAACGTGATAATGGGACGCTTGAACTTGTTCGCCTGCTGCATAAGCCGCAGGGCTTTTCGGAAGCCTTCCGGATGCGGACTTCCGAAGAAACGGGCGATGTTGTCCTTCGTGTCTTTGCCGCGCTGCTGGCCGACCACCGTGACCGGAACGCCGTCAAGTTTGGCCAAGCCGCCGACGACGGCAAGGTCGTCCCCGTAGAGACGGTCTCCATGCAGCTCGATGAAATCCGTAAAGATCAGCTGGATCAGATCAAGCGACGTCGGCCGCTGCTGATGACGGGCCAGATGCATTTTCTGGGAAGGCGAGATCGAGGAATAAATTTCTTCCTCCAAACGACTATATCGTTCTTCCAGGCGGGCGATTTCATCCGTGAAATCGATCCCTTTTTCCTGTCCGAATTGTTTCAGTTCATCTATCTTCTTGCGCATTTCGGCAAGTGGCATTTCAAAAGGCAATTCGCCTGACATCAGAATCCCCCTTTCACGGTATGCATCTCCAGCAGCTTACCAAGCATGGAGCGCATATCTTTCCGATGAATAACCATGTCAAGCTGACCATGCGCCAAATTGAACTCCGCTGTCTGGAAATCGTCCGGCAGCTTCTGGCGAATGGTCTGTTCAATAACGATACGGCCCGCAAAGCCGAATACGGCTCCCGGCTCTGCGATGTTGATATCGCCAAGCGTCGCGAAGCTGGCGGACACGCCGCCGGTCGTCGGATCCGTGATCACTGAAATGTAGAGCCCGCCGAGTTCATTGAACCTGGACAGGGCCGCGCTTGTTTTGGCCATCTGCATCAAACTGAGAATGCTCTCCTGCATCCGGGCGCCGCCGGAAGTGGAGAAAATAATGAGCGGTAAACGCTTGTCCGTCGCAAACTCGATCGCACGGGTGATTTTTTCCCCAACGACGGAGCCCATGCTTCCCGTGAAGAAGTCAAAACTCATCACGGCCACCACAACGGGCTGGCCCAGAATGGAGCCTTGGCCGGTAATCACCGCATCATGCAGTCCGGATTTCATCTTCTGCTGCTCCAGCTTGGCCGCATATCCCGGAAACTTGAGCGGGTCCACCGAGATCATCTCCGCGTCAAACTCTTCAAAGCCTGTCTCATCCAGCGTCATGGCAATCCGCTCAACCGCGTTCAGGCGCATATGATGCCCGCACTCCTGACACACCTTCAGATTCTTCTCAAGCTCTTTGCTGTATTGAATGGTGCCGCACTTGGCACACTTATTCATCAGACCTTCCGGAATTTCCCGTTTCGGGCGTTCGCCTTCCTGAGGCTGCCCTGCCGTCCCAAGTCGTTCCGATGGGATCGTTGCGTATTTTCTTTTTTTCTGAAACAAGTCTTTAAACACAACTACACCTCTCCAGCCGTAAATTTGAATGGCCGCCGCAATAGCACATCGCCGATCCGTACGCTAAGCTTCGCTATGTAACCCAGATGAAACTAGGGGTGCAATATCGAATTCAACACTTCCTGTACTTCCTCAAGCTCTCCGGAGGGTACCAAAATCTCAAACTGCTGTTTGGAAAGATTCACAGGACGGCTTTGAACCAAAAACCCTTCTTCCGTTAGCCTGGTCTTGATCATTTCCGCCACCTTTGCAGTTGGCGCAATATAGATAACCGTCCACATGCCTTTCAGATCCCCCTAATCTCGTCCCACAGGCATATCCTGAGCCGATATAATGGATAATGATAACATACTTCAGTTTTTACCTCAACAAAGAGAGCAGGGGGCTGAAAGCCAAATCCGTACCCTTATGCAGCGATTCGACAACACTCGCGCAAATCAGTCAGATCCCGCGGTATAATGGGCCGCATCGGGATTGTTATGCGCGATTCGCGAGGAAGCGGCGGCGGCAATGCCTGCAACGAGATCATCCAGAAACACATGAATCCCGTCCGTTTTTTCATTTAATATCTCAATCACGCCAATTTTTTCTTTATCCAGGTAGCCGAAGCTGGTCAGTCCAATCATGCCGTATATGCTCGTGACACCGAGCGCCATGGTCTCATCCACACCGTACAACGGTTCGTCCTGCTCCATAATTGATTGCAGCGGCTCCGGCAGCAGTTTCTTCTCCGCCAGCTCATCCAGCGCAATGCCCGTATACAGGGTATACTGCACTTCGCGCTTCCCGAGCACGGCCCGCACGCTTTCCTCGCACTGCTCGATGGTTAGCGTCGGATGGTAGCGCTGTTGAAGCTTCAACACAATATCCGCGATGGAGTTTACGCTGACTCCTCTGCGGCTGAGCATGCTCTCTGCCAAGTCCATTGACACCACAAATCCCCCCCGCGTCTTTGGCCGTTGCTCTGTCACTACGGTCATCGCCGTGAAGTGCTTTCTTCAGGCGAATACTCGGCCAACATTCCTGTAGTGTCCTAATTGTATGCGGGAGGGATGGGAAACGTTCTTAAATTTTCATGTCACTTCACTTTAACGGTGTCATTGCCCAGCATGCTCTCCATTTCGGCAATGAGCTCTTGCGAAGGCTCGATCCGATAGGCATCGCTGAGCGCAAGCACCTTCTGGCTTCGTTCATAAAACAACACCGTTGCGACAGGCCCCGGATGCCGCTGCAGAAGCTCTTTCAGCTTGACCAGCATCTCCGATCGCTCCGCATCGGCCGTTATTTTTACAAACACGCGCTGCTCTGCTTTAGGATTCGATGCGCCTGCTCGAGATTCCTTCCCGGACGTTCGGTTCATGCCCGAAACTTCCTTTCCGAGCGGAGGCAGGTCTTGGCCTTTCGTGGCGGCAAGCGGCTGCGCCGCATTCAGAACGGCCTTTGGTTCGCCGGCCGAAGCCGCCTGCTTGCCGGTTGCGCCCGACGCGGCGCTCCGGCCTGCTCCCTCGGCCCTGCCTCTGCCGCCCTGCGTTCCCCGGACCTTGCCCCGCCGAACGAGCTGGCCCAGGGTCTGCGCTTCAAGCGGAGCGATTTCTTCGGCCAGCAGCTTGAAGCCTTCGTCCTGCAGCTGGACCTTCGCCCGGATCGCGAGCAGGGCGCCTTTTTCAATCAGATGCGCGCTGCGCTTCCACACTTCCGGAAAGAGAACGACCTCGCAGCGCTCGATTTGATCCTCGCACTCCATGAAGGCCATCGCTTTTCCCTGTTTCGTCGTAATGGTCTTCAGCGAGACCACCATGCCGGCAACCGTAGCCATCGACTCATCCTCCGCTTCATGCAGATCCATGAGCCGATCCGCTCCGGACTCCGTCAGCGTCTCTTCAAAGCCGTCCAGCGGATGACCGGACAAATACATGCCCAGCAGCTCGCGTTCGAATTCGAGCTGCTGACTTGCGGTATAAGGCGGGATGTCCGGATATTCAATGTCCCAATTCGCGGTTTCCACGAAGTCGAAGAGCTGAATCTGAAGGTCATCCCGCTCCTTTCTCCACTTCACGGCCGCTTCCACCGTTTCGTCCAGCATGGCGACCAGCTGGGAGCGGTGCCCCTGCAAGGAATCGAAGGCGCCCGCCTGGATCAGGGACTCGATCACGCGCTTGTTGCATACGCGGAGGTCGACGCGGCGGCAGAAATCAAGCAGGCTTTCAAACGGCTTATCGCGCCGGATCTCGACGATATTCTCCACCGCTTGCGTGCCGACGTTCTTGATGGCGGCAAGCCCGAATCGGATCCCGCCACCGGCCGGAGAATCGGCCTGTTTATCGCTGCCCTCGGCAGCAGAACGGCTCATGACCGGCGTAAAATACGTCCCGCTTTCGTTGACGTCCGGCGGCATGACCTCGATATCGATGCGCCGCGCCTCCAGCACGTATTCGGCTACCTTCCGATGGCTGCCCATGACGGCTGTCAGCATGGAAGCCATGAACTGAACCGGATAGTGCGCCTTAAGATAAGCCGTCTGGAAGGCCAGCACGCCGTAAGCGGCAGCATGCGCGCGCGGGAATCCGTAGTTGGCAAACCGGACGATCATGTCGTACACGCGGTTGGCCTCATCCTCGGTATAGCCCAGCTTCAGGCTCCCTGAAACGAAGTGGCTGCGCTCGCGGTCCAGCACCTCGCGTTTCTTCTTCGATACCGCTCTGCGCAACAGATCCGCTTCCCCGAGCGAGAAGCCCGCCATTGTCGAAGCGATCTGCATAATCTGCTCCTGGTAAACGATAATGCCGTACGTATCGCCCAGAATCGGGATCAGGTCCGGATGGGGGTATTCCGGCTCGATCCGGCCGTGCTTGGCCTGAATGAACTTCGGAATAAATTCCATGGGACCCGGGCGGTACAGGGCATTCACCGATACGATATCCTCAAACACCGAAGGTTTCAGATCCTTTAGCACCCGCCGTATCCCGGCGGATTCGAGCTGAAATACGCCCGCGGTCTCCCCTCGGCCCAGCATTTCGTAAGTCGTTTGGTCGTCATCCGGCACTTGTTCGAAATCAAGCTTACTGCCGGTCAATTCTTGAATCCATTTCAGCGTACGCTCAATGATCGACAGCGTCCGCAGGCCCAAAAAATCCATCTTGAGGAGCCCCACGCTCTCCAAATTCTCCATGGAATACTGCGTCAGCGCCGTCTTCTCGCTGCCTTCCTGCAGCGGCACCGCATCCGTCAAGGGCTCCCTGGAAATGACGATGCCGGCCGCATGCGTCGATGCATGGCGCGGCATGCCCTCGACCTTCATCGCCATGTCGATCAGCTCGCGTATCTTCGGCTTTGTTTCGTACTGCTCCTTCAGCTGCGGGCTTTGCTCCATCGCTCTTTCAATGCTGATGCCCAGGTGGTTAGGGATCAGCTTGGCCGCCTTGTCCACATCCCCGAACGGCACATTCAGCGCACGCCCGACGTCGCGGACGGCTGCCCTTGCGGCCATCGTACCGAACGTAATGATCTGGGCCACATGCTCTTTCCCGTATTTGTCCACCACGTAATCGATGACCTCGTCCCGGCGCTCATCGCTGAAATCGATATCGATATCCGGCATCGTGATCCGTTCCGGATTCAGGAAGCGCTCAAACAACAGCTTGTATTTCATCGGATCCACATTGGTAATCTGCAGGGTATAAGCCACTAGGCTTCCTGCCGAGGAACCCCTTCCGGGTCCGACCGCGATGCCTTTCCGGTGGGCATAGGCGATGAAATCCCATACGATCAGGAAATAATCGCTGAAGCCCATGCTCTCGATAACGCCGAGCTCATAATCAAGGCGCTGCTCCAGCTCGCTGCGTTGCACTTCATCCTGCCACCGTTCCGTTTCTTCGTAGCGTTCCCGCAATCCGCTCAGGCAGAGATCCCGCAGATATTCCGCAGCATTCTTCCCATCGGGAAGCGAGCTGTATTCCGGCAAAATGGATTTGCCGAACTCCAGCTCCAAATGGCACTGGTCCGCAATCTTAGCCGTATTCAATATAGCCTCAGGCACATGGGGATACAGACGCTCCATGTCGCTGCCGCTCTTCAAATAAAGCTGATTCGTCTGAATCTGCAGCCTGTCTTCATCTTCGACCGTCTTTCCCGTGCCGATGCAGATCAGGACGTCCTGAACCTCGGCATCGCTCTCGGTCAAATAATGCACATCGTTGGTCGCTACCAGCGGAATGCCGGTCTCGCGACTCAGCTGAATCAGCTGGGGATTCACGCGCTTCTGCTCCGGAATTCCGTGATCCTGCAGCTCCAGGTAATAATCCTCTCCAAAAATTGCCTGGTAACGAAGCGCGGCAGCTTTCGCTTCCGCCTCGCGTCCATGAAGCAGATGCTGGGGAACCTCGCCTCCCAAGCAGGCGCTGAGGCATATGATGCCTTCATGATGGGCGGCCAGCGCCTCCATGTCGATTCGGGGTCTGTAATGATACCCCTCCAAATGCCCGATCGAGCACAGCTTCATTAAATTGCGATAGCCGGTCTCATTCTTGGCAAGCAAAATCAAATGATAGATCGGCTGGTCCTTGCGGCTTCCCCGCTCCTTGCGGGAGCCTGCCGTGATATAGGCCTCGCAGCCGATAATCGGTTTGATGCCCTGCGCCAGGCAGGCTTTATAGAACGGAACGGCACCATACATCACGCCATGATCCGTCAGCGCCAGCGATTTCATGCCAAGCGCCGCCGCTTCCCGCACCAGGTCACCGATACGTGCCGCTCCATCGAGCAAACTGTATTCACTATGCACGTGCAAATGCACGAAAGAGCTCATCGTAACGCCTTCCTTTCGCCGGTACATGTATATTTGAAATCCATCCAGAAATATCTGAAAAAGTCTTTATACCATTTTATCATAATCCCGCTAGGCCCGCCCATAGAATGAAACTAGGGAATACGTGGACAGGCGGTTGCCTTGACATCCACCGAGAGAAGAAAGGAGACATGAGGGCATGAGCGTTTTTTTATCCAAAGCGATCCTGGATTTTTTTATAGCCTTCGGCATCGTGCTGGGGGGGGCCATGGTGGGAGGCGTGGGCGCCGTGCTGTCCCTGCAGCCCCCGACCCTGACCATGATAGAAGTGGCCGACCGGATTAAGATATGGGCGCTTGCCGCCGCCATCGGAGGCACCATTGATCCGATGCGGGTCATTGAAAGCAACATGGTAGTCGGCAATCTGTCCCCTGCCATCAAGCAGGTTTTATATCTGGGTTTTGCATTTCTTGGAGCACATATGGGCAGCGAGCTGGTCAAATGGGTGTGCTCCAGCCGGAGCTGATCCATGCGCGTACCTCCGGCCCACCGATTCCGCCCCTTCTATCAGGTCGCATCCATCTTCGTGCTGGGGATGGTCGTCGGCAGCATCCTCTACAATTCGGTTTATCATGCAGCCTACAATAAATTATGGGAAACGAATCAGGAACAGCAGCTCAAAATAACGCAGTATGAAAAAGATATCGATTCGTTAAAAAAATACAATAAACAATCCACGGTCATCAAGGAAATCAAGATCCGCAGCGAACAAAACGACAGGGAGCCTCTTGATCCCGTCATCATCAAAGAGCTCGTCAGGCTTATGAGCGACGATCTGGCTGCCCTTCGGGGCCGCAACGTGTTTGATATCGATACGGACAGCAAGCTGACCCGTTCGCTCCTCAGCGACAAAATCTATACGGTCCGGGAAAAAGATTACAAGGTCCAGATCAAGACCATGCTCGTCATGGAAGGCGTGCTGCAAATCTGGGTCGGCGTCGATCATCTGGATGCAAAGTCAACGGGATCATGATACAATACATACTATTGTAAATGATCGAATCTAACATGCTTTTAGAGGTTGTTCAAAAAGTCATCTTTTGATCACGAAGCAGCACATGAACATACACTTTCAGCCACATCGCGAGCATGTTACCGAATATAAAGGAGCCTTCCATTCCATGATAACCGTCATCCACTATATCCTGTACATTATCCTTGTCCTGTCCGTCGTAGCTGCCGCGCTGTATAGCATTCGCGCACGGCGAGTAGCGGATCCGGTCGACCGCGGAATCCATATGTCCATGATGAACCTCTGCATGGGCATTATGCTGGTTTCCCTTTCGCTGGTGTGCATGTTCCTGTTCAGCGGCTCCACGCCCGCTGTCATTGTAGAAGCAGCGTTTTTGGTGCTTGGCGCGTTCAATATATTTGCCGGCATTCGAAGCCGCACCTATTACAGCAGACTGAAGAATTCGCGGACGGCCGGCTGAATGAAGCTAAGTTGAAAAAAGGCATCCCGCATGGTCTACAAGACCAGCGGGGTGCCCATTTTTATTAGTCGGGAGAGTTTCCCGTTAACCGTGATCGATCGCCTGCATCGTCATGACCGCTTTGGCAATCAGGCTCGTCTGATGCTGGATTTCAATCTCCATCTTGCAGGTACGCCGGCTGAGCTCCAGCAATTTCGGCATAATGACAATCGGATCCTCGATCTGCACAGGCCGGATGAAATACGTCGACAGATGATCGAGGACATGATCCCAGCCGCTGATATCCTTGGCAGCCTTCACGGCCGCCTGGCTCATCACGGTGGTGAGCACCCCTTGCGAAATCGTTCCGAGTTCCGAGGCCATCTGGGGCGTGATAAAGCCGTGGAAGAACAATCGCCCTTCCTCATCCCGATCCTCCGCTATCCCGTTCCAGATCAGCTGATCGAACGTCTCGCCGAGCTGAGGCTGGTTTCGCGCATCCCGCAGTGCGCCAAGCACCTCTTTCCGGGTGACGGTGGCAAGCAGCTTGCGGTTCCGATCCACGATCGGCAGAAAATCGATCCCTTCCCACATCATGATCTGCGCGGCTGACGCAAGGGAGGTCTTCATGCTGGCCGTCACCGGATTGCGGGTCATCGCTTTCTCGATCGGCTGGGTTTCGGCCAGCCCTTCCACGTCGCGAACCCCGACAATGCCGATGACCCGGTTCCATTCGTCCGTGACGGGGTACCGGTTTTCCCCCGTTTCCTGCGAAATCCGTTTGAATTCCTGAACGGTGACGGAGTTTTTCAACTGGTGATTCTTGGGCTTATCATGGGCGATATCCTCCACCAGCATAATTTTCTTCTTAATTAAACGGTCGAAAATGGCACGGTTGATCATGGAGGCGACCGTAAACGTGTCATGTCGGGACGAGATGATAGGCAGATCCAGCTGATCCGCCAGCAGCTTCACTTCCCGGCTCGTGCCGAAACCGCCGGTAATCAGCACGCCTGCCCCCTGCTCTAACGCCAGGGAATGGGCATCTTCGCGGTTACCGACAATCATGAGGCTTCCGGCGTCGATATAGCGGATCATGGCTTCCACCTTCATCGCGCCGATCACATACTTGTGCAGGCTTTTATTCAGCCCTTCGGCACCGCCAAGCACATGTCCTTCCACGATCTCAACGACATCGGCAAACGTAAGCTGCTCGGATATGTTCCGCGGCTTCCGTTCCACGCGAACCGTACCGATCCGTTCCTTCGTGACAACGATGCCTAGGCTTTCCGCTTCCTTCACCGCCCGGTAAGCGGTACCCTCGCTGACGCCCATCTCCTTGGCCAGCCGCCGCACCGATATTTTGCTTCCCACCTTCAAACTTTCAATATACTGAACCAACTGCTCGTGTTTTGTAATCGTATCATCCCGAACGTCCAACTGTTACACCCCCATAACACTATCTGTACTATACTGTATCTATTATATCACGTCCGCTGACGCTCCCATACCCGTCAAATCCAAAAAAACCTCCCCTCAAGGATGGCGGATGGATAATCCAGCCGCATCGGCTTCAAGGGAGGTTTTTGTTTATCGCAGCTCTCGCTGTGATCCGGCACTTAATTGGCTTCCTGGCTCTTCTGTTCCTCAGGCCATTTCAGTTCCCACTGGCTCAATTTCTCCTTGCGGATTGCGTCCAGCGCTTTCTGCTTCGCCTCATCTACTCCGATAAGATAATAGAGATGCGAACCGATCACGAGCAGGGCAAAGCCTGCCCAGACAGCACCGAACAGCGAAACCCAAGAGAACCCGCCGGCGAAAGAAATGCTCGGAAGGGCGTATATCAGCATGCCGAGTGCAACCAATAAATATGCGGTGTGTTTAAACTTGTTCTTCTTTTTTTTCATTGTAAACGCAGCTCCTCTACTCTCTGAAATCTATATTTCTACTCTATGAGGAGCTTGCGCAATTTATGAGACAAGTTTTTAAAAATTTGTTCGAATTGTCTTCGAAGTTAACCGCCGCACCATGGTTACAAACGAGACCGCTCAGGATTGGGCCGGTCCGTACAGATGCTGCAGGCTGTCCGATATAATCTTGTTGACGTCTTCGATAATGACGCTCAGACGCCGCTCGGCGTCAAACAGACGGCGGATGTTCAGGTTCAGGCTCAGCACCTCGAACTGCTTCTCCATCTTCTCCATCTCCTCTTGGGCCGGCATGTCTCCGGACATCATGCGCTGTTGAAGCTCCATCTGACGCTGACGGAAATCGTCCAGCATGCGTCTGCTCTCCGGATCCGCATCCACGAGTTTCATCGCGGATGTAATCTCTTCTACCTCCTGGCTCTCCTTCATTGCTTTTGCCAAATCATGCGCTTTGTCATAAATGTTCATTCTTGGTTCCTCCCCTATATTCGGCTAAGAAGCCGTTTTGTTCGTTCGCTTTGCCACATCTTAACTCTTAACATCTCATCTCCACAGTATCGTCAGCAGCGATTGGAGTAATCCAATGATTCCGCCCAGCAGAACCCCGAGCCAGGTAATAGCCCTGAACTCGCGGCCGGATACGCTCAGAATGACCTCTTCCAGCCGCTCGATCGGAAATTTCTCCACCTGCTCCTGAACGAGCTGAGGCAAGTTAACGGCCTTCATCGCCCCCGGGATGCTTCGCTCCAAAAAGCCCAGCCCCTTATCGAGCATTCCTGGCAGGGCTGCCTCGATAGCCGGCATGCGCGGGCCGATCGCTTCGCCAACGCGAAGAAGCTCGATCCGCTGAATCCATGTGGACCAAGGAAGCTTGTCATCCAATGTCCGGGTCAGCCACGCAAGCCCCGGCTCATCCGATGCATGTTCGATGATATCCCCGATCGGCATTTCCCCGTAATGGGACAGCTTTCCGGAGATGATGTCCGTGATGGTCTTGCGGACCTTCTCTCCCTCCAGCTGCTGGATCAGCACAGGGGTCATCTTCTGTACCAGTTTATCCTCATCCACAAAGATTGAAGCCATCGTACCGAGAAACCCGCCCGCCTTATCGATAAGCGAAGAAGCTACGTCCGACAGCATGAGCTGCCCCTTTGCCGACAAGAGCGTATGCTTCAGCTCCTTCAGCACGGTATCGGCTGCGGCCGCGCTCCAGCCCTGGATCGTTTCCTCCGACCAGCCGGGAACGAGCTCCTTCAGCGGTTTCGCCTCAAGCCCATACCCGTGCCATATGGCAGCGGCACCTCGGGCCGTAAGCTCGCGAGCCAATTGTTCCGCCCGGACCTTCATCTGCTCCCACTGTTCGGGACTCCATACTTTCAGCGCCAAATCGCCGAAGCTCAGCTCCGATTCGCTCCATTCCTCCAGCTTCCGCCGGAGGCTTTCCTCCATCTTGCTGCGGAACACCGGCCTGCGAATCAGATCCTGCAGGCCCTCGCTTGTCACCAGGTAATCCGAAACCACATGCCCCAGCGACTCGGCAATCTCGTCCTTGCGCTTGGGGATGAGCCCCGGGGTAAAGGGTACGCGGCGGCCCAGGATGATTTTTTCTTCGCGGGGATGAAACAGCATTTTTATCGCAAAGTGGTTCGTTACGCCGCCAACAAAAGCAGCGACGCACACGTTCACCAAAATAAACAGCCAGTTCTGCATTTTCAGCACTCCTTTTTCCCGAGCAGTACAATCACCAAGGGATATATGTCCTCATATGATGCATTACATGCAATGATCAGATGAAGTCTTCGTCTGTTCACTTAAGTATCCAGTTGTTGTCGGAAGGAGATCCATCATGCGCAAATCCAAGATCAAATCCAACACCAAATCCAAGATATCGGTTCAATTAATCCGCTCAGCCCAGCTTCCGGATAACGATATCAAACTTGGTGACCGGCTCATAAGACAGCTCCGTATCCCGACAGATTCACCGATACAGCTTGCCTTTGGCTCCTTCAAGCAGGAAATCCGCGTTACTTCAGGAGGAAAATCGAACACGCTGGCCCTAAGCCCCACCATATTCAGCAGTTCGGAACTGCTTCCTCGCACCACGATGAATGTCAGATATTATCCAACGGAAAAAATGCTGAAGCTCGGTCCGCTCATCGGTGTCATGGTCAGCCGCTTTTTACCGGATGAACCTGATAAACCTTTCGGGTCGATTTCGGCTTTCTGTTTGGAAATGGTAAACGCGGCCAAGAAACAAGGCGCATATGTGTACTTTTTCACCCCTGACATGATCGGTTCGAACCCGTCAACACTTGAAGCAATTATCTATGACGCGGGTTGGAAAAAGCGCAGCGTTCCAGCTCCGGACGTCATTAATAACCGGCTGTCTACCCGCAAACTGGAGAATAGTCCTAGCGTACAGCATTTTATGAGAGAAGTAAAATCACGATTCGGCACCCACATCTTTAACGAGAAATTCCTCGATAAATCCGATGTCTTCGAGGCGCTCGGACCCGATGCGAAGCTCCAAAAATATTTGCCGGAATCCTATTTGCTCAGCGGTTATCCGACTCTCAAAAAAATGTGCACCACGTATCGGACGGTCTTCCTGAAACCGGTGCGGGGAAGTCTGGGAAAGGGAATCATCCGGATATCCCGGCAAGAGAACGGCCATTACCAAACGATGACGACATCTCTTGAAGGATCCAAGAAGAGCACCTACTCCTCGCTTCCAAAGCTGTTCAGCAGCTTATCCGGAAAAATAAAAAAAACGCGTTATCAAATTCAGCAAGGATTGGATTTAATCCGCATCAACCGGCGAAACGTCGATTTTCGCGCGCTTGTTCATAAAGACAAAAACGGCAAATGGGCAGTGACCTCGGTCGTGGCCCGAATTGCCGGCGGAAACCACTTTGTCTCCAATCTCGCCAGAGGCGGTACGCTATCTTCCGTCAAGGACGCGCTGGCCATGAGCAGCATTCCGTTATCCTCCAAGCAAACTGCTCCCGCACGAATGAACCAAGCGGCGCTCGATATCGCTCATGGATTGGAGGCTGCCATTCCTTATCACTTCGGAGAGCTGGGCATCGACTTGGCGATTGATACCTCGGGACGCATTTGGCTTCTGGAGGTCAACTCCAAGCCTTCCAAAGGCGAAAACGCGCCATTGAATGCCGACTCCAAAGTAAGGCCGTCTGCCGTACGACTCGTTCAATACTGTCAATACTTGACGGGTTTGTAAAAAAGGAGAACCTTATGTCCTCAAAGATAATAGGCACCCTGGGTGTCATGGCATGCCGCAAACCGGGCTTCCCACCGTTCGCCGAGAAGCAATTTCTCCGCGAGCTAAGCTTGAAGTCCGAGGGACTCGGCATGCAGGTATTTGTTTTTTGTCCGGATGATGCCTCACCTGCTTCAGGTGCGGACAGCGCCGCGGACAGGATAAAAGGATATCGCTTCAATCCGGAAGAGGGCTGGATTACCGGCACCTTCCCGCTTCCTGACATCGTCTATGACCGTTGCCTGCACCGAAGCGGCGAGGAAACGGCCGCAGCCGGTGAACTTCTGAACCGAATGTCGCAGCTTGGCGTTAAGCTGTGGTCGCGCGGTCTGCCGGGCAAGCAGAAGGTTCATCAGCTGTTAAAGCGCTCCTCAGCCATCAAGCCTTATTTGCCGGCAACCTTAAGTTATACGGGAGCCGAATCCCTCAGCCGGGCTTTGCTCGCCTTTGGCGGACGTCTCTTCATGAAGCCAAGCGGAGGCTCTCAGGGCCGTCACACCTTGTACCTCGCGTTGACAGATCAACAGCGTGTCAGACTGCAAGGAAGGGATCGGAGCAATCGCATGTTCCTGCATACCATTCCCGTGCAAGAGATGAACGAATGGGTGGGAAGTTTTACCGGCCGCCGCCGGTTTATCATTCAGCCCTTCCTGAAGCTTCGCAACGGTAACGGGCACCCGTACGATATCCGGTCATTGGTTCAAAAGAATGATCGCGGCATATGGTCCGTCACAGGAATCGCTGTTAGGCAAGGAGCCGACCAAGGATTAACCTCAAACCTTCATGGCGGAGGCACGGCATTTCCCGCCCTCCCCTATCTAACGACCGATTTCGGAGAAGAAAAGGCCACGGGGATCATGCGGACCATCCGGGATTTGTCCGCTCAGCTTCCAGCTCTGCTGGAGGAAGGATTCGGCCGGCTCGGCGAGCTGGGAATCGATTTTGGCGTGGATACCAGCGGACGGGTCTGGATCCTGGAGGTCAACTCCAAACCTGGCCGACGCGCATTTACACTAACGGGAGATGGTCACGCAGCCCGGCTGTCCGTCGAACATCCGATTCAATACGCCCGTTATTTATTGCTTCGACAACTTAGGAGGGTAAATACATGAGTTTGAATTTCGGAAATATTCATTTCTCGCAGCAGCCCGAAAAAGTCGTCTTTTTATCCGGTTCGCTTCTCAAGAGCCTGGGGCTATCAAGCAAGAAATCGATAAAGCTTCGCATTGGCACCAATACCGTGTCCGCTGCCCTGAAACCGATCGAACGGTCGGGAAAGCACATCTATTTAAGCAGCGGAGTCCGAAACAGCGTCAACGTTCCCAGACAGGGTCCTGTGTATATCCATTCCCCCCGGGAAGGAGAACTTGAACTCGGGCCGGTGGTCGGGGTTCTGTCCGACGGCCCCCCGAATCCGTCCAGTCCTTTTGGAGCCCGCACTTCATATATCCGGCAGCTGCTTCGCGAAGGCAACAAAAAAATGTTCGTATATGCCTTTGCCCCACGGGATATCAATTGGCAGCGCGAAACCGTTCATGCCTATATGCTTGGTTCCGGCGGCGGCTTCATTCGCAAGACCGTTCCGCTTCCTGATGTCGTTTATAACCGCCTACCGAGCCGGAAAACCGACTTCTCCCCTTTTACCAACCAACTGAGGGACCGGTTCGGCAAACGCAACATCAAATTCTTCAATTGGGCGTTCTTCAATAAATCGGATGTCTACTCGCAGCTGGACGGTGACCTGCAGGCGGGCAAATATTTGCCGGAAACCTACAACAATCCTAGTCCCGAGCGGATTAAGGATATGATGGAACGCCATCATTTCGTATATTATAAGCCTTCTGCCGGAAGTTTAGGCCTGGGCATCTACCGGTTAACCTATCTTCCCAAAAAAGGATACTATGCCCGCTATCACGGAAACGGCGGCAACACGCTGCTCAAATTCCCGAACTTTAACAGTCTGATGCGGATGCTTCAGGCAAAGCACGGTGCCAAGCTGAAGAGCTACGTCATCCAGCAAGGAATCCGTCTCATTGAAATCGACGGATGTCCCATCGACTTCAGGTTCCATATGCATAAGAACAGCAGAAACCGTTGGGCCGTGGTCGGCATCGGCGCCAAAAAAGCCGGACGCGGCAGCGTCACCACGCATATCAAGAACGGCGGCTCGCTGATGACGCCGGAAGTGGCGCTCTCCCGCGCTTTTGGAACCAGATCGCGTGATGTGCTGGAGCGCGCCAAGGAAGCCGCCATTGCGATGTCGGAAGCGATCGAGAATCACCACCCGCATCTGTTAGGGGAAATCGGGTTCGATATCGGCATAGACGATAACGAGAGAATCTGGATGTTTGAAGCGAATTCGAAGCCGGGCAGATCGATTTTCAGCCACCCTTCACTTAAAGCGGAAGGAAGAGCATCAGTCGAGCATATTTTTGATCACAGTTTGTATCTGAGCGGCTTCCACAGGGGGGAATGATTCGTGATCAGCCGAGTGGAGAGTGATGGAAGACCGGTTGTAGCAATCTTGACCATGCACGATACTCAAACCATGTTCAGAGGCAACCGGCAAAACTTTCAGGAAATTATCAAGACAGGAAAAGATATGGGGTTTCTGGTCTATGTGGTCACGGTACGCGATCTGAAGCTTGATACGGATGCTGTCAAAGGCTATATGCTGATGGGCGACCATTGGGAGCAGAGGTTATGTCCTCTGCCCCAGGTTATCTATAACCGGATTCCATACCGTGAGGATGAAGCGCTGCCGTGGGTTCGCCGCAAAATCAAGGAATGCCAAAGGCATCCCCATATCGACCTCTACAACCCACATTTCTTTAATAAGTGGAGACTGTTCGCTTGGCTGAACAAATCGCGGTTAACCAAGCAATGGACTCCTCTGACTAAGCGCTTGAAGGGGTATCCGACTTTATATGAGATGATGAAGAGGAAGCCCTACCTGTATCTAAAACCGGAGGATGGCAAAGCCGGTCAAGGAATTATGAGGATTCGGTACCAGAAAAACAAATCGCTCCCCTACCGCATCCAGATTCAGAACAACAAAAACAGTACCACGTACAAAGCGGCTTCCTTGGAAAGGCTCTGGAGCCGGGTTTATCAGGAAACCAAAGGAAGCTCATACCTTATTCAGCAGGGAATCGAGCTGGCTCAGGTCCATGGCCGCTCCTTTGATCTCCGCATTCTTGTGCAAAAGAACGATTCGGGTTCCTGGGCGGTCACGGGAATCGGAGCACGCATGGCAGGGGCCAAGAGCATAACCACGCATGTTCCCCGCGGGGGAACGATTGAGGACCCGGAGAAGCTGCTGCCGATCGTATTCGGTCCGGAACGTTCAGATGCCATCCTGGGCGAGGTTAGAAAGGCAGCCGTGCATATGGCACGGCAGATTGAGAAATGCTCCGGGCAGATCCATGGGGAAATGTCCATGGACCTTGGAATCGATAACGAAGGCATCCTCTGGTTCTTCGAGGCGAATTCAAGACCGATGAAATTTGACGAACCGGCGATCCGCAAAAAATCACTGGAGCGGATTTTTCAATATTCCGACTATCTGATCAAGCAAAAGTAAATCTTGCACGGTCTCAAGCACCGGTCAAAGATGTACGGAAAGGAGGGGATCATGTGGAAATCTCATGTCTCTCTCTCGCAAGCCCGGAAGAATGGCCGCATGCCAGACAGCAATGCAGCGAGTTCTTCCGGCGTTACAGCAACAAGCGTCTAACCCGCGAAGGTTATCAGCGTCTGGCATCGTTATCCTACGACGAGCTGCTGCAGCCCGGCACTTCGATCGTGGCGGCAACGGTTCGGGGCGATATCGGGCGCATACCGGTGGGGATTTGCTTTGCGGCGGATTATGGAGAAAGTGCCTGTATGATTGCTGTACACCCTCTATACCGCAACCGGCAAATCGGTTCTTCCCTGATCCGCTCGCAATTATCCAGGTTCGGGCGGCTGCGATGCAAAGTGGCTGCAGATCATACGGCAAGTTTGCAAATGTGCTTTCATGCAGGGATGCAGGCCATTGCTCTTGAGCAGGGTCCGACAGGAAAACCTACGCTCATTATGAGCGGAACCCTGCCCCTGCACCAACCATTTAATGCTGACTCTATTCAAGAAGGTGAACCTCTGTGTCGAAACCCGTCTTAGGTATTATGACGCTTTACTTGGATGAACGGAAAAAGCTGGAGGAACGGCATATCTACGAGCATATGATCAAGGAAGGAAAGGCAATGGGGCTGGACGTCTACGTCTTCACCCCCGCCGAGGTCAACAGCGCCCAAGGGCTGATCAACGCCATGGAATACGACCCTGACCACCAAAGATGGAGCCGGAGGTGGCGGTCGTTTCCCGACATGATCTTTGACCGCTGCCGCATTCAAAAGAGCCCGCGCTTTCAACAGCTGCTGCGCTTTCGTTCCCGCTACCGGTACTTGCTGTTTCTGAACCGGCCGCTGCGCAACAAATGGACGATTCATCAAATACTGTCCACCAAAAAACGCTTCCGGCCCCATCTGCCGGACACCCGGATCGTTACGAGCACCAGTGACATTCACCGGATGCTCCATGTTCACCCTGTCGTTTATTTTAAGCCGATCAACGGAACGGGCGGACGCGGAATCCTGCGGATTGCGAAGGTGCCGGGCGTTACGGGCACGTATGAAATCCGGGGACGCAATTCCAATCGGAGCATCATTAAACCGAAACGGATGCCATCGGGCCATTTGGCGCAATATTTATCAGGCTGGGGCAATAAAGACCGATATCTCGTCCAAGAAGGAATACAGCTGGAGCTGCCGGACGGAAGAGTGCATGACTACCGAATGCTCGTGCAGAAAGACGGAGCCGGTCAATGGCAGGTGACCGGTTGCGTGGGACGCGTCGGGGCGCCGAAGAGCGTAACCTCCAACCTGCATGGCGGCGGAAGCGCGACGATGATGGAAGAATTGTTAAGCAAATGGATCGCAGATCCGGCAAAGCGCGCCAGCATCCGCGAGGAAGCCGATTCCCTCGGCGTGACCATAGCCCAATTTCTGGACGGACAATATGGAGGCTTGTGCGAGCTTGCGCTGGATCTGGCAGTGGATAAAACCGGAAGGGTTCTTCTCCTGGAGGTGAATCCTAAGCCATCAAGGGAAGTATTCTCGCAGATCGGCGATATGGCTGCCTACCGCGAATCCATGGTGAAGCCCTTAGAATATGCCATGTGGGTATACAGTCAAAAAAAATCCGCGAAGAATGCTTAAGGCCAAACCCTTGAGAATCGAATACTAGAATCCGTAAACACGCACAAAGGCTGTTTCCAAGAGGGTTGCATGCTACCCTTGGAAACAGCCTTTGTGACTCCTATCCAATCTACTCGGCTTGGTCATGAAGCTTCAGCAGCTGTGAAAAAGAATGGATGACAACGTCCGATCCCTTCAGCTCCTGATCCTCGCCAAAACCTGCATAGCGGCAGCCAATGACGGTTTGTCCGTTCTCTTTGCCTGCCTCCACATCCGATGACCGGTCTCCCACCATCCAGGCATCCTTGATTTCATGCTGATCCAGCAGCAATCTGACCAAATCCACCTTCGAAGCCGTTCCGTGCTCTCCGGCACTGTAGACTCCTTCAAAAAGCGGCATAAGCCCCCTCGCTTGGGAGATGCCCTTCACGTAATCCTCCAGGCCGTTGCTGGCAACAAACAATCGGACGCCGCGCCGATGAAGCTCCTCCAGCGTCTCCTTCACCTCAGGATACAAAACGGCTGCTTCATCGCTTAAACCTTCGAGCTCCAGCTGCAGCAGCAGCTCGTTTGCACGGTTATGGGCTGCCGGCGTCGCATCCGGTATGACCTTCTTCCAAATGTCTTCGAGCAGCATCCCCAGACATCCAAGCATGAGCTCCTCATCCGGCGTTTCTCCTTCGTGGTGCCCCTCTTCGCGCAGAATGTCGAACAATTTGTGATAGGCGGGCAGCAGCAGGGTCTCCGTCTGAAACAGCGTTCCATCCATGTCAAATATCATCGCTTCCGGCTTGATTAACGTAGCTGTTTTTTCCAATTTTGTCCTTCCCTTCGCTCCATATAATCTGATTCTA
Source organism: Priestia sp. BR_2 (assembly GCF_041954005.1). Taxonomy (NCBI): domain Bacteria; kingdom Bacillati; phylum Bacillota; class Bacilli; order Caryophanales; family Bacillaceae; genus Priestia; species Priestia sp. BR_2. Next base: position 92,802 of record NZ_JAVFHM010000312.1, read on the forward strand.
GTCTAATCTCCCCTCATCATATAGGAACCATATCACATCTGCAAATCCCATTCCCCCATAACTGCTGCTTTTGGTCTATATCATCATGCGTAACCAAGGAGGCTTTAACGTTGTTATATATACAATAAGTGCTAAGAAAGGAGAGGATGAACTTGCCGGAAACAAGGGAGTCTGGTGAAGCATCGGCCATCGGGCTGCTGGAAGCCGAACTGCTGGCAGAGCTGGACCGGTATGATCCCCGTGAGCAAGCCGCCATTCTCAAGAGGATGGTTAACCGGCTTAAGAAGGGCCGATATGTCCGAAGCCCGATTGCCCTGGTGAAGGAGATGGTTCGGACACCGCTCGTATGGTACCTGTTGTCCCTGGGGTTTGCGATACCGATCCTGTTCTATATCTTGTTCGTTTGGATCTCGCTGGTGGTTGAAGGGTAACGCCGGAACGAAGCGTTATTGATCAAATTCCGGGCGCGGCCGCCAGATCATTAACGTAGCGGCGTACCATGCCGAGGTAACAAACGGCAGATATTTGAGACCCTTCAACCCGCCCTCGTCTCCTCCAAATACCATGTGCGACGTAACGGCGATCACTGCATTCAGAACGATCCCGCCTGCAAAACCTCCGATTAAAGCCATAACCAGCACGGCAAGGCTTCTCATGTTCGTATTACCCCTTCTGTTCCTGTCGAAAGGACGGGAGTACACCACGTGCCGTATCCACGGCAAGCCAGAACAATCCGATGGCGATGACCGGATGCCATGCCCCTGCGCCAGGCAGGTTCGCCGTGAGGTATTGGCTGATGACCAATAACAACAGAGCCAGTGATCTCCTTTTATACGGGGCTGGCAGTTTGCCTGCAATACCAAATATCAGCATGAGCAGCGGCACGATTTCAAAAAAATGGACAAACACGGTATGGCTTCTCCACATCGATCCGTCGTGAAACAGCGCCATGCCGGCAATAAACGTCTGAACGGCAATACAAACAACAAATAACCATGCCAGCCCTAACGATATCCATACGGCCAGCGGTGTTTTTCTTACAGCTTGTTGCGTCATGTCGATATCCCTCTCTCGATTCAAAAATTTTTACGAGATCATCCTATCATCGAAATGTTGCGATCTTGTGATGATGGCTTGCGGATTCCGTGAAATTTTCCAATTGCGGCTGGATACCGTATATAATGGGGTGGATTTACCGCTGAACCTAACGAATCAATGGAAAGGCAGGATGCTTGCATGGCACATACCTTGCTTCTTGTGGACGATGAACGGAAAGTCATTGAATTTATGGAGCCGTTCCTCCGGCAGGAGGGATTTCACATCATTACCGCTTCGACCGGCACGGAGGCTTTGGCCAAAGCGAGAGACGCCAAGCCGTCGCTGGTCGTATTGGATTGGATGCTGCCGGAATTAAGCGGCATTGAAGTATGCCGGGAGCTCAGAAAATCAAGCCGTGTCGGCATTATTATGGTTACCGCCCGGATTGAGGAAACCGATAAGCTGATCGGGCTGGAGGTAGGCGCAGACGATTACATGACCAAGCCTTTCTCCCTGCGGGAGCTGGCTGCGCGTATCCGGTCGGTCCTTCGCAGAATAGAAGGCGAATCGGTTACTGAAGAAATGCTTAAGCGCGGCGATTTAACGATCTCGGAAACCCAATGCCGGGTATGGAAACACGACCGGGAGATCCTGCTTACGCCTACCGAATTCAAGCTACTCCTGACCCTTGCTTCCAGGCCTGGCGTGGTATACAGCCGTCTGCAGCTGCTTCAGGCGGCCATGGAGGATGATATCCACAATGATGAACGGACCGCGGACGCCCATATCAGCCGGATTCGCAAAAAAATCGAAGATGACCCGGCCGAGCCCGTTTTTATCAAAACGGTGTATGGATTCGGTTACCGGTTTGAGCAGCAGCCATGAGCGTGGGCCGCAAAATCTTCATCGTCCTCTCGTCGTTCATTATCGGTTTCAGCACCGTCTTCGTCCTTCTTACTTATATCGTGATCCGCGATTCCATGGATGTCATGCTGCAAACCTCGCGCGAAGAAGAGCTGGATCAGCTCCAGGACCGGCTGGTCGGCTACTACGTAAAGAATGGGCATACTTTTCGTGCCGTTCAGGATCAGGCATGGTTAGCGGACAGTCCCCGTTCGGCTGACCGCCAGGAGAGCATCCTGCTGGTGTCAGGGGAACAAACGACCCTCTTGCATGAGGGGGAGGCTGTAGAGCAGCTGATCAAACGTCTGGGGGTAAAGCGGACGTTGCATGTTGAAGGCGACGCGGTCGCGGAGCTGTATTATTATGATACGGACGTGGCAAACCTGACCAAGCTTCGGATCGGCACGCCCACATCCATCATCATTCTGCTGGGCGGAGGCACCATCCTCTTCGTCCTGCTATCCCTCGGGGCGGCATACTGGATATCGCGAAGGCTCACGGCGCCCCTGCGCAAACTCGTCCCGGCCATCGAACGCCTCGGTCAAGGCGAATACGGCATTCAGGCCCCCGTCACCTCGGAGGACGAATACGGGAGGGTCGCCGTCGCTTTTAACGGAATGTCTTCCAAGCTCGAACAATCGGAAATGGTCCGCCGCAATTTGGTGGCTGATGTCGCCCATGAGCTTCGCACACCGCTGACCATCGTGAGGGGAAAGCTGGATCTGCTTCAACAGAATCGGCAGCCGATCGAACCCGAACTGCTGCTTCCCATCCAGGACGAATTGATTCGCTTAACCCGGCTCGTGGGTGACCTCCATCAATTATCTTTAGCCGAAGCGAAGCAGCTGCCGCTGGTTCGAAAACCAACCGATATGCTGGTTCTGCTGAGTCAAATCCGGGAACGGGTAGAGCCTGAGGCGGAGGCCAAAAACTTGGCTCTGCGACTGACGAGCGCTACGGAACGCACCTCCGTACCCGTTGATCCTAGTCGAATCACCCAGGTGTTCCTGAATCTGTTCGTCAACGCGATCCGGTATACGCCCCATGGCGGGCTTGTCCATGTTTCGCTGTTAGAGGAGTCCCCATCCGGCATGCTTCGGATCGATATTCGGGATACGGGCCCAGGGATTGAAGAAGAGCATCTTCCTTATATCTTTAACCGCTTCTACCGCACGGATGAAGCGCGTGCGCGGCATCAAGGCGGCATGGGACTAGGTCTTGCGATTGCCAAGGAATTCATCGTATCTCATGGAGGCACGATTCAGGCGGAGAGCAAGCCGGGGCAGGGTACCACCTTTACGGTCCGGCTGCCGTATCATGATTCGGACCAGGAGCTGCGCGGGACCTAATGGCCGCGATATCTCCCTTCCACCATAAACAGGCCCGGCCGCTATCGGCCGGGCCTGTCATGAACGATTCACTTGGGTGGGGCTAACGATGTACGCACCCTAGAATATTTTCTTCGTTTCCCGATCTTCCTTGATAATCTCAACGGCCTCCCGGAAGCGGAGGGAATGAATGATTTCCCGTTCCCGCAAAAATTTGAGACTGTCCTGCAAATCCACGTCGTCGGTCATGTCGATGAGCCATTGATATGTAGCGCGCGCTTTCTCTTCTGCCGCAATGTCCTCGTACAAATCCGCAATCGGATCGCCTTTTGCCTGAATGTAAGTTGCCGTGAACGGAACGCCAGCGGCATTCTCGTAATACAGCGCATGATCGTGATTGGCATAGTGCGCGCCCAATCCGGCTGCCTCCAGCTCCGCCACGCTTGCATCCTTCGTCAATTTGTACACCATCGCGGCAATCATCTCGAGATGTGCGAATTCCTCTGTACACTATAGTTATCAATAACAAAAAATCGTTCATCATACCAGATAGGAAGTCAAAAAATGCTACTCCAATTTCCTCTTTTCATCTCTTGATTTAAATGAAAAAGTATACGATACATCTTTAGGTTTAATTCTTTGATCATCATTGATCATCATTGCATCTACTGTTATGTCTATTCCGCCGGGATGCTGAATGTAATCCAGATGCATGCTTGGTTTAGTTTTAACGGTCGACGTTGTTGGTAAATAAAATGTTATTATCTTAAAACCAAAAGTAAAGCGAATTGCTATTGGATAATCTGATTGTTCATCAACAGATTTCCACAATTCCAATATTACCTTTGCATATCCATTTCCAGGAACAAATGCTACATCACAAAAGAGTGGAAGGATCTGTAATTTGTTTAAGAGCCACTCAGGAACATATGTTAACTTGGTTCGGAAAGATTCAGGTAATAAAGGCCAAGCCATATGAGTTAAGGATTTACATATATCTTCAGGTCGGTAGGGAGGAGGGTCATTCAGCTTCATAATAATTGTATTACCGCCATCAGTCTCAATGATTTCAAATGAATCTTCCCCGTCCAATAAATTTAATCGAACTTGATTCGTTCCTACCTTACCTTCAATATAAGACTCTCCTCCAGAAGGCTTATACTTAGGGGAACCATTCCTTTTACGTGCCCGGACGAATACACGGTCCAACATAAGAAAATTCACCAATTCGTTTTCATGTTTACTAAAAAATTGTTCATTACACACATCGCACTCTTCATGATTAAATAAGACTCGATTTCCTAAGGCAGCTGGAATAACATGAGCCACTTTTTTGAATGAAACCTCATTTTCTGTTTTACCACAAAAAATGCACTTTTTATTCTGGGAAATTCCTAAAAAATCCTTATTTCCAGTTACATCAAGTTCATAAGAGTATGGTTCTTTTATTAATTGATACAACACATAAAGTCACCCTCAAAATTTAAATACTTTCTTTTTTAGCAGGAATAATACCTGCCGGTAATTCGATTTGATCCCTCCTATATTTATCCAGATTACATTTATAATACTACTTTAATTTTGTTGCAACTACCTCGTATATTTGCGCAAAAGTATATGTCCCTCTGACTTGCTTAAATTACTTCCTCTCGTATACTATATATAACAGGGAAAATATTCCTTTTAATCCAAACGAGGAGAGATTATAAATGCCAAATGAAAATGATATGGAACGTTGGAATGCTTTGCACGATATGGATACCCAAACTGCAAGTGAACGAGATGCGGAACAGTTCATGAAAGATGATTTGATCACAGAAGATGAATATAAGGACTATGTAGGCGAAGATTATTGGAGAAATAAGTAAGAAAAGACCCTGCCAGTAATAACTAGCAGGGTTCAGCTCTTATATGGGAATTGAGGGAGTTTCCTAGACATAATCCACTACTTCTTTCGATTTGTCACTAAAATAAGAAGACCTAGAGGACTTCCTCAAGAGTTAATTCTGACTAAATTTTCGGTCGCTCTGAGTATTTAAATCCCGCAAATTCACAATTTTTGCGGACTCAATTTGTTCTGTAAAATAACCTGGTTCTAAACCATTTAAAACTTCGGTCAAGGCAATGGGAGTTCGCAGTTCTTGAATGATTTCTTGCTTGGATTTTAGTCCATGTTCAACAATCATTTTTGCTGCTTGACTAAATGCAGTAGGTTTCTCTCTCTGGATTACATCATCAAGCGGCTCAACTTTCCCATGTTTTTTAATTTGACGCATTAAAGATTCGTATTTGGATTCGGAAATTATTTCCAAATCCTTACACCGTCTGATCATTGCAGCTATTGATACTCCCCATCTTTCTTTAAGTTCAACCAAATGCTGAATTGAAGTTGAATATAACTCGTTGAGAAAGGCTTCTCTAGGCAGCAAGAAAGCTCCAGCAAATCTATATGCTTGTTCCTCTACTTTTGCATAAAACTCAGCATCTTTATTGGCCCTTTCCTCATATTCGCTATCCGTATGGAGTAATAGATGACCGAACTCATGCATTGCGTTTAATCGAAGTCTACAGGCGGAGAAATCATCAGATCCAGTGATTATAAAAGGTCGGCCATTTCTCCACTGAGAAAAAGCATCTATTTTGTCCAAACGCTTATTCAGTTGTCCGATAATAACTCCATTATTTTCAAGGAGTCTGTAAATGTGGCTTATAGGCCCTAATCCCAATCCCCAATGCTTCCGAACTTCAACAGCTATATCTTCAATGTCTTCAATTGAGGAGTTAAGGTCAAACTCCAATAATGGAATATTGACTGGTGTAAAATCTAAAAATGATTCGTAGTATTCAAAGATTTCTTGCAATTGAAGCATGAGAAAACGGGACATTTCCTTGGTTTTTTTCAAGGAAGATAAATTCGCTCGGAATAAAAACGGACCCTCATTAACTTGTGTAAGTGGCTTGAAAAAGTAGCTCATGGGGAAGCCAGTAACAAGTTCAATCCTTTTCATTGTATCAAAGCTAGGTGTTATTCGATTCGTTTCAAATTGATTTAGGGCCTGACGACTAACTTCAATCTTGTCTGAAAAATCGACTGATGAGTAACCAAGAGCAACCCTAAGTTGCCGCAAACGATCCGGGATGAATTGTTGCTGCAAATTTGCTCTTGTTGTTTTCCCGTGATCAATATGTTTACTCACTTTCTGACACATCCTTATTTCGTTTTACAAATTCATCTTTCACAGACATAACATCTTGTTTAGTAATGTTCTCCGTTTGTAATATTGGTTTCTCCACAAGAGAAAGAGCATTGGCAAGATTGTATTGAAACATCCATCTAGTTATATTCGGGTTCGGAACACCTAAATGCATAAATTCCACATCTGATGTTCCGCCAAAAGTTAATATCGAATAATATTTTTCGACAGAGTCAAAAAATTCAGGAACAATAAGTGATGTACCATCATTGACTAACTCCACTTGGGAGTTTATGGCGCTGTTCATATTTCTAAAATCTGCATCTCTGGGAAGAGAATCGTATTTATCTGTTCTGCTTACAGTGAAAATAGACTTTCCAACGTGAAAATTATAATGAGGAAAAGAACCTCTGATATTGTTAGCATGAGATGCGACAATATCCAGATCGTAACGTTCTGCTCTAATCTTGATAGCGTACTCTACAGCGGTATTTTGAAGTCGAGCACGATCACGTTTTGCAATAAAATCTTTAAGAAAATCATAGTCTTCAATACATTTAGCGCATATTATGTATCCTTGTTGGACTGCGTATTTGAGATGACCAAGAATTTTTGGATGAAAATCACTAAAAAACATTGATTCGGTAAACGTCATATCCTTACTCATTGAAAAGCACCTCACTTTACATTATCGATGTAAAGCAATTATATAAAAAAATATCAATTGTGTAAAGTGAACATCCAATTTATAGGAATTAAAATCAAAAAATAACCCTGCCAGCAAAAGCCAGCAGGGTTATTTTTACCGATACCATCGGATTACATCACGGTGTTTCCGTTGATATTAATATGATTATAATCCACTTGGGATTTATTGTAAAAACACCCCGATCTGTAACTAAACAGAGTCTTTTTTATATTCAATCAAATCCGCTATATTCTCGATCCCTAACGCAATCATAACCTTCTCTAGATTATCCGGAGCCCAATGCTTTGCCTTGTTCTTAGCCATATCATCGATTGTATTCCAACGTATCCCTGTCATCTCACTTAACTGACGAGTATTAACACGCTTTTCTTCCATATGTTCGTTCAACTTCAATATCAACATGGTCTATCACCTCAAAAACAGTATACCCATCTCGCAATAAAATATCAACGAAATTCGTTAAAAAAATTCAACTGAAATAGTTGAAATTCAACGAATTTCGTTGTATAATAAATGTATAAGGAGGTGAGACAAGGATGAGAAAAACAAGGAAAGAAGAACAACGAGATGAAAGAATCGCAAGGCTCATGCTAATGGGTGCAACCATTGGCTTAGCTGGTTCAATCATCAACCTCATCACCGCTCTGGTCGACTAATCAGATGACCCGGAAGGGAGCCCTAAAAAAGGGCTCTCCCTAAAGGGTTGGTGAAATATAAGGCGTTGTTCTTCTCTCCTTAATTATATCACAAAGGAGCTGAAGGTATGAACATTACCAGGATGTACAAAGCAACAATGGTATTAAGCACGACATCGATTGTAATCAGCTTGGTGACGTTAGGGATCCTAATTGCTAAGTGGTAAACTCTATCTTAGGTATCCACGAAATAAGACCCAACCGGCTAATTGGCTGGAAGGGTCTTTTCTGTGTTTCTTGGATAGTCAGATCAGATAAGTGATTCAAGAACACCTCAGTAAATGCTAATTGTTATAGAAATATTTTCCTACTTCTGTTAGACTAATTTCAAACATCTCAATAAAGGAGAAAGTAATTATGCGGTATCTTCTTTGCCTTATCCCCCCACTTGCTATCTTGTCCTGTGGAAAGCCTGGACAATTTCTCTTAAACATCATCCTTACCCTGTGCGCTTATGTTCCAGGAGTCATTCACGCAATCCTCGTGGTAAACAACTATAAAGCTGACAAGAGGAACGAAAAATTGATTCGTGCGATTCAAAATCAACGAAATTAAATCAACCATGACATTATATATTATTGACATTGCCGTGTAGCAAGGTCTTTTCATATTCCCAACTTGTGAAATTTCAAAAATTACCCTGTCAGCCTGAGCAAACTGAATTCTCTTTTGGCGAGTATTTTCAATTTGCCGAAACTATATCCTCGATTTTTATCCATTCCCATTCACCTGATGCAGTCGCTAGCTTGATCTCACGTCTAAAGGTATGGATCGTTACAACGATACCGGTTAACTCAACATGCTCATACTCATTAAAAAGTCGAATAGTAACAGTACTGTGTTCATTAAATGACTCAGCCAACGTACTTTCGATTAGCTCAAGCTCCTGAGAATCCAATATTGGCCTTTCTTTTCGACCCTCTTCTTTATTTTTGATATTTATGGCAACTTTGTGCTCAGGCAACATCATACGACTTGATTCCCATAGCCCATTACCCTCTAGCCTCTTTCGTTCTGTCATTTATAATGTCCTCCTATCTTAGCTGATCGGTCCAGCGCTTGGCCTGCGTCTGTTTTGGATACTGCTCTAATCACAATAGAGTTTCCATATTTGTTTTTCAGGGCATCAGTCACCCGTTCAAGTGCCATTGACCGCTCCCGTCCAGTATCAAACAATGACATTTGATATTCCGTATCCGCTGAAAACTGCGACAAACTAATACCGACCCTCCGAATCGGTAAGCCATCCCAATACGTTTCAAGCAACCGGCAAGCCCAGCGGTATACCTGATTCGTGATATTAGACGGGTCCTCCATCTTCATTTGACGCGAAAATCCCGTAGGGCGATCGAAGTCGGCTCCCATACAGCCGACCGATACAACGTGCCCCATAAAACCAAGCCCCCTGCATCTCTGGCAAACCAATTCAGTCAGCTCAAGTAGCACGACCTTGATTTCTTCTAGCTTGGTGTAATCCCGAGGGAGGGTCATCATGTGTCCTACAGATTTAGGGTCAACACTGTGCGTACCTGGCCGTACTGGACTATCATCGATACCGTTAGCAATTCGCCAATACATTTCCGCAGAGATATCGGAGTTTTTACCGAACTTACGACGCATCATCTGTTTTAACTTGGCAAGCGGCGTCTGAGCAACGCTGCCGATCGTTGGTAGACCCATTACGTTAAAGTGACGCGTCATCTTGCTGCCGGCCATAAACATACAGCTAACGGGGAGTTTCCAAAGCGTGTCGGCCAACGTTTCCTTTGACAACGTGTAGATTCCGGATGGATTCTTCTTAGCGTAATTGTCGCAGGCTGTCTTCGCGAGGATCTTGGTTTCACCAATACCGAAACGTGCGTAGACACCGGTCGCATCCATAACATGGCGCTGAATTGTTTCCGCCAACTCGACTGGCGTGCCAAATAGATGTAGCGAACCAGTCACGTCTAAAAATTGCTCATCGATACTATACGGCTCAACAAGATCAGTATAGCTCTTGTATATTTCCGTGATTTGCATCGAGACGTCAATATACTTTTGCATCCGTGGTTTGATGACGACAAGGTCAGGACATTTAGCAAGTGCCTCACCTAGTCTTTCCGCTGTCGTTATCCCCTTCGCCTTAGCGAGAGGACATGCAGCCAATACGATTCCGGACCGTCTTTCCGGATCCCCGGCAACTACCACAGGGCGATCTTTATATTCTGGATGGTCTGCTTTTTCAACAGAAGCATAGAAGGACTGACAGTCACCTAGAAACACTACTCGGTTAGCAGGCATTAGTGTATCCAACCCTTCTCTGCGATTTTTAACCCCAGATAAGTGTAAGATCTCTGCTCAATTTCTGCCTCGATTAATCCCCAAAGCATGGACAGCTTATGGTGATATCCTCTACAAACAAATTCAACCTCGATTCCAAGCTTTGTCTTTCGATTTTCGTACACCTTTAAGCCTTTTTTGCGCATGCTCCTACGTGCTTCCGTTAATTCCGCTAATGCTGCAGATTGTAAATGGTCGATCATGGCATTGGTCAGTTCTGGTGTCTTTAAGTCTGATCGGCAAAGGACTCCCCGATCATGTTCCAGTACATCAAGTAATAAAGGTAATAACGTGTAGTCCTTCACTAGCTTGCTTTCGTCTGGTTTAAGCCCAATACTCAACATATCTATCCACCTCATAACGAGAACGTTTGTTTGTATTATATGCGAACATTCGTTCTTTTATCAATGTAAATTTAACCCTTATGTAATGTCATAACTTACCGCCTGATCCGCATAACCTTGAACGTTATAATTACAGTGAGGTGTATTTATGTTTATTGATCCGATGTTACTCGCAACCGCGCAAGCTCCGTTCTCGGACTCGCGTTATATATTTGAACCTAAGATCGACGGCCACCGCTTGATCTTCTCGCAGCAGAACGGCGTAGTCCGTCTATATACACGCCATAACAACGACTGTACGCGCCAATATCCCGAGATAGCTAGCGCTCTATTCCCGCATGACATTATTTTGGACGGAGAGATTGCATGCGTTGATCCAGTGACTGGCATTTCCGTTTTTGAATCCGTTATGTCACGTTTCCAAGCGAAGAAGACGGATAAAATTGCGGCATTAGCCCGGACTTTGCCGTCCACTTTCGTTATATTCGACGTGTTGCAGTATAACGGTAAAGATCTTCGCAGGTTGCCGCTTATGGAGCGTAAAGAAATACTCGCGTCTGTTTCGCTGCCCTCTGCGAGCTTCGGTGTTATACCCTTCATTGAAGGCGCAGGCGAAGCACTGTTTATGCAGATTGAGGAACGCGAGATGGAGGGCGTTGTCGGTAAACGAAAGGATAGCGCATATGAAACAGGGCACCGATCGGATAATTGGCGAAAAGTGATAAACTGGTCGTACGAAGACGTATTCATCACCGGCTACCGCAAAGAGGAGTTCGGATGGCTGGTGGCCGTGCCGGCACTAGACAACGCAAAGATGCGCCCAGCCGGTATTATCGAGCTGGGCGCAAATCCTACGCACAAGAAGGCATTTTATAACGTTGTGAAGTCGTTGATTATTGGAGAAGACCATAATTTCGTATACATTGAGCCGCGAATAAGAGCTGAGGTTAAGATGAGGAACTGGACCAAGTCGGGGCTTTTGCGTAGTCCAGTTTTCACGAAGTTTATTATAGTCTAGATGACATATTTAAAAGTACACGCATCCCGAACATAAAATTCGTCACCAATTTTAACAATGAAGTCTGTTATTTCATCAATTTTGCCACAACCAACCATTTCAAGACCAATAAAAACTGCAATTGGGGTACCATCTAATTTAGCAGTGAATAGTTGAATTGGCGAAGTAATAGACTTCATATACCGATTCATTAGCCTCTTCCTTCCTTATTAAAAAGGTAAGTCATCTATTCTATTTGTACCGGAATCCGCAAGTTGCATAATGTTATAAACTATCCTAGTTACTCTATCACTTTTAAATATTTGTGATAAGGTACTTATAAAATCATCCTCGTCTATAATTGAAACAACTTCTTCAATTCCTATTTCTTGAGCTGTTGGAGGGTCTAGTTTAAGTTTTAAAGGGTAGATATCAATATTGTGCGAAATTATAAACATTTGGAATCTATAATTGGTTAAATACTTACTGGCTAACTCAAATCGAAAGTTAAAATCATAGTCTTTATTACTAAGGGTTAATGCCAGTAAACTTTCGCCTTTCATGGGCTTGTCAGCAGAGCGCATACTTTCACTTACTGATCCATACACGAGCCCATTTGTTAGTTCCATTAGTTTTTTACCCTGTATTTCAAGAATTTTTTGTGGTGTTTGTATTTGAGAAAAGCTATTAAATTGTGGCCAAAGATTATTATCCATAAATCAAGACTCCCTTCACAATGCAAAACATATTGGTAAATGATCACTAACTTTGGGTCTTCCATTATGATCTGTTAGTGATTTTTCATTGGATTTGGTTAATATTTTTAACTCATTAAGATCAAAATGAGGGATTAACCCTGGTCTTAAAATAACTTGATCAAACATATTCCAATTTATCATAAATTGACTTGAGGAATTATAAAAGTAGGTTCCCGCTGGGCTAACCTCATCCCCAAATAAATTCCACATTGGGTTATAAAACATGGTAAACCTTCGTCCTCTTATAACTCTCTCAAATCTGGATGCTTCAATCTTAGTGGGTATCGCATGAAATGCATTGGCGGTTATCATCCCAGGTTCAAAAGGGTTCATGTTAAAATCACCAATGATTATCGTATTCTGACATTCATACTTTTCCTCTATTTCCTCGATTAACTCCTTGAGATAACTGGATTCCTCGAGTAAGTCAAATTCATTTGTATGTAGTTTACTTGGAAAATGAACAAATACTAAAATAAGAAAGCCAACTTCAACATGAGGAATAAGTCTAATTGTGTAGTAATTACTTTCATTTAGAATGACTGATGCAGCTGGGTCAAACTTGGTGAAAATGTTAATTCGTTCACAACCGATAATAGGTAAGTGGTAGAAATCCAATCCTTTATCATTTAATTGTTTTATTAAATCAATCTGATCATTATTATACTCAGCAAAGGCTGCTACTTCACAATTATTCTCTGAAATTATGTCGCATATTATTTCGTTATCCACTCGTCGTCCCGTATTCCAGAAAAGAAATTTCATGATCTCGCTCCGATACTCGATCTAAACTACTTTAAGTAAGTATAGTCCTCCCATATCAAACTGTAAATAAGCAGTACCCGAAGACCCTGCTGTAATTAGCCACAGGGTCTTTGAGTTATAAAAACTTGAGCTTATTGTATATAAACTATTGTTCTCTTCCCTGTCCCTGTACCTTCTTGGAGACTAGGGATTATCCGAGCAGCACCTGCAGCCCGAGAAAGGTTCTCTCTTAAAGATCATGCCACCGCGCTGCAGGACAGTCAGCATGCGGTAAAATTCGTAACTACTTGGGCTCTTCGTCGTGATAAGTCCAGCATTAAATGCTTGATCGACGGCATCTTTGGCCCAGTTCGGCATGTCCATTTTCTGAAGCTTCTCCAACTCCTCGATGCGCGCCTTCTGCTTTTTCAATGACGCCCCTTGCTCTTGCATCCCTTTCTTCAGGACTTTATTGCTGTTGTCGAGGCTGGCAACCTTACGTTCCAGCGCCTCGAATGTAGCTTTTTCTGATGCATTCATTCCCTCATCCCTTTCAGGTGTTTTTCTATCGACATCATCCCGAAACTTTTCCATGTCAATGACGGGGCATGCCTTCCATGAATAGCCTGGGTATTCGCTGTGCCCTTTGATCTGCTGAGCGGAAGGAATGACCTTCCGGAGCTGCCGGACCAGTTCAAGCGTCGCCTGGTACTGCTCTGACGTCGGCTGCTGTGTCCGGAAGTCTCCGACCATACAAATTCCAAGGGCGTGCTTGTTGCTGTTTCCTACGTGATAGGTGACCTTTTCAGGGTCCCAACACTTGTACACGGTGCCGTCACGCTGGACCACAAAAGCATAGGCGATGCCCGGCCATCCATTGGTGTTAACATGATAAGTCGCGAAGGCTTCAGGTGACCCCGTGAATGTAAGCGAGTGATGAATGGCAATCGAACGGATGTCCGTCAGTTTCCGGGTACTATACCGCTTTGTCTTGTGAATCGGGAGTTTCCCCCGAAGATCGACCATTTTCATTACCGTCATCCTTCTCCCCACTTATTTCATTAAATTCCTCAATTGCCTTTCTGAATATCTTTGGAACCGGCACACCCATGCGACCCACATTTTCGATTATCGATAACAACTCATTCGCCAAATAAAAAAAGACCACAGCATTTTGAAAATACTGTTGCCCTCCTAAAATGACATCGATGAAATGTGAGATCACAACAAGCCCGAAAATCGCAACCTTACGTGCAATTCCATGATATCCCTTTCTGCTTTTGAGCTCTCCTTTTATCCATGCGGCCGCCCAACCGGTTAACCAATCGAGGACGACAAGCCATAGAAGCAAGTTCATTAACATGTTCCAACCTCCAAACATATACCCGGCCAGTGCCCCCAAAGCTGTGGATATGGTTTTAATTATTGAAGACCATTCCCCCATTCGACCCTTCCTCCTGTCTTTGTCTCTCTATTAAAAAGAGCCCCCGGACCACCCAGGGGCATAAAACACGCCTCGCAGCGCCACTTACTCCGTAATACCTAGATCCGCTTTAACGATATCCAAAATCACGACTGGCACCTCGCCAATCGTCCGACGACCATTAAGGATCAGATGCACATATGTTGTGGCGAATACACGCTTCTGCTGCTCTGTCATAAGCTTCTCACCTCCCTTCATCAGAAGGTTTAAGGCCAACAAAAAAAGCCGTTCCAGCAGCTTACGCATTGGACTCAGCTTTTAACTCGTCATATTCTTTACGAATTTCTTCCGGGATACTGACTTCTTCGCGTCGGCCTGCTTTAACCAAATCAAGATAAATCTTCGCTATTGCTCGCTTATCCATTTTACAGACCTCCTGTCAGTTGCATTTCAAACAGCAACGCAATGGCTTCTTTGTTATCCAAGTCTGCCGCCTTTAATGCCTCGACTTCTTCGGATAAGGGCTTTTGAAATACTGGCGGCTGTTCTGGATCGTCCGGATCAGTATATAAAAATTCGATGCTTCCCGTTTCGGGATTAAATCGCCAACTCGAAGCTTTTTCAAAGTCCTCGGCGTACTGTCCGGGCTCGAATGTGGTCATTTCAATAGCGTCGGGGTCATAGTTTCTTAGTTCGATATAGGCTAGAAAATCCTCTCCTTTTGTTGACTCAACACCCGCTAGCATTTCATTCCGTTGAGCGATGATATTCCCGGTTGTCTTAACCCAAAAAAAACGCCGACCTAAAGCTTTAACCTCTCTCATTCTCTAATCCCTCCATTGCCTAAACACCAACTACAACATAATGCCGATTGGATGCTGCCAAGGTACCGTAAATCTCGAAGTTTACATAGTTTGATCCAAACACTACATTGGACAGATTGGCTCTATTGTTCCTCATATTATTGATACTGATTTCTAGCGTATTAGAGTATTGAACGGTATTTGTATCCGTTAACCATGCACCAGTATATCCATAGGCAAAAGCTCTGTCGTTTAGGGTTGTCTCATTGGTAACATGCAGGAAAATAACCTTGGGTGCGAACGGTAAATTTGTGATGGAACGATCTTGATAGGTGGGTAAAGTTCCGCTCGCTATCTTTAAACCTGTAAAAATTTGTCCGATTTTTTGAGCCAATACCGTATTGGTATCACTTGCTGAAGCAGCCACACCTTTACCAGTTATGGCATTGGCTATAGCTTGCTTTTCGGCTGTTGTCATTCGCTCAAGTAGTCCGGTAATACCAAAGAATGTCTTATCTTTTGGTAGATTACCAGCAATAAGGTTTGGCTCTCCCTTAATTGTGATTGCGCTTGTGTACCGTCCAGCTGCCTTCGTCTGGTCTGCTGTGTTCGGTGTGACTATCCCCCCGGCACCTCTATCTGGAATGTTACCGATTAACCCATTCGCATTTGCATTGCTAAAAGTTTTTCCTGCAATTACATCATCAACCGTCGCATTGCCAGTAGCTCGGATCACTGCCGTTATCTTGGGAATGAGCTGCGCCCATGTTTCGCTTGTGGATGCCGATACACCTATGGCAACAAGCGCGGCAACCACTTCCGCTTTTCGCTCATTGCCAGCTGTAAAAGCCTGATCAGCTCGATCATGTGCCTTCTTTACAGCTGAAGGCGTCGCAGCATGCGCATCAGAAGTGCTGTTTATTGCATTGGATAGTTGGACAATACCGGGTTCCGTTAACGATGCTGGTGGGATATCCGGGTCCAGCCCTTCCAAAGCCTCGGCCAACTCTTCATGGGTTACATACACCAGGGAACTATTAATAACCGCCGATACGTTCTGAGCCTGGCCGAACGTAACAATCATATCGATCGTTTTCTCAATAACGTCTGCCGTGCCTCCTGCTGAAATGTACTCCGCTGCACCGCTTCCAGAATTCCCGTAGGCATAAAGGATTTCTCCCTCGTCAGGATCTTGTGCAAATATGCCCATCTCCCGAAAATAAAACCCTGTAGTTACATCCTGATTAGACAACACCGCCCCGACAATTGCCTGAGCTGGAAGCTGCGTCTTCAACCTAGTGATCGGGAGAGATTTCTTCTCGTTAATCAACCGATTTAAGGAGGGGATGGACTGGCCGCTTAGCTGACCGTCTCCGACCCCCATCCTTGTAAATTTCAGCTGCGTTCCGGTTTCCGCCTTGGCCTGAAGGTTCCGGCCTTTATTTGTTTGAATAAATCCGCCAAACGCGCCCATATTACACCATCCTTACTGTCATTTTCTCGCCCATTCGAAGCACCCCGGCAAAATAGAGATTCATCGGTTCGGATTGAGACAAGATTACACGCTCCAGGTGCGCACTTTTTCGCTTGACTGACTCAACCGCTCGATAAAACTCCTGAGCACGTTCTTGGGTCACTTCCGGATTGTTCGTTATGACCTGGAAGTATCCTCGATCTCCGCCGTACTCGAACCATTCCTCGACTTTGCCCTCACCAAAAAGGATCGACACCAATTCCTCGACGGCCGCTGGCGTCCCTTTTCGCCGGTGGAATGGGATCGCATTTTTCACCAGCTCGCGTTTTTGGCTAAGCGGAAGACTTGTATCATAGAAATCAACATGCATCTCCCAAGCGAGTTCATCAGCTTCAGCGTCCGTCAATTCATCGAGCCGGTCATATCTGGAAAGCTTCGAAATTGCCGCTGTAATGCTCCGTAGTTCTTCATCAATCGACTTAGCTGCTGCCGCTAGCGCAGGATCTCGTTTGAGATTTGGAGGCAGGAGATCGAGCATACTTACTTGTGAAATCTCAGTCATCTGCCAGCCCTCCAAAATCAAAAACGACTTGGCTTTCTCTTGCTACTTGCAACCTCGTTAATTCGGTAAAAGAAGGTTCTAAGACATTCAATCGCAAGGCTCCAGCTGCCATAACGCGCCGAATGAGCTCCGAGGGATTTATATCCCGGCCAAGCTTAGATTTTTGCCACAAGCGATATTCCGCAATGGCAGTTTCGACATTGCTCCGTATGACTGCCGAATCAGCTGCTTTGTCTCTACTGATCCAGTAGGTTAATTTGATATTGTAATCAACAGGCTCCGGAGGTTGGACCGTGACACGATCCGTTAAGGGTCGGACCTTACGATTTAAGGCAGCGTCCACGGCATCTAAAACCTCTTGAGGCGGCAACTCTCCGCCGACCAACAGCGGTATCAATACAACCTCCACCGGCGAAGGAGACTCAACGCCAACATCAATAATGGCTGAGCTCGCAGTTTTAGCCCAATATTCGTATGCTCCATCCGGTCCGGCTACGCTAAACGATTCCGGCGCAGTCCGAATGCGTTCGCGATAAGCCTCGTCCGATTCAACGGCGGCGCCGCCCGAGCTCTCAGATATGTTCGTTACGCTTTGCACGAAAGGAATAGGATCGATCAATTCCGTTAATTGACCTGGTAAAAACCCGTTGCCATCAATGCCAGGAATCGAACACTCAGCAGGAACATTTCCGGATACTTCGCCCGGTTTAATTTCCAGGACGTTAACAGTCATGAAGAACAGCTCCCCTCCACCGCCTTGTGGGCCGACTCTCGTTCCTGCTGGAATGATAACCGCCAATGTTAACGGCATGGATAGCTGAAACTGAACCGTTGTCCTGGATGGCTCAGCTTGCAGGCGAGCCGTATCATACATTTCACCCTTTGCCTCTAACACTTCCCCGGTTGCATACCGTAAAAGACTTTGCTTGGCCGCCTCATTGATCAGAACTTTCTGCTGAACAATGATCTCACATAGAGACAAAATAAAAAGGCGTTCCGGATCAGCAGGGTACAGCTGACGACCGGTTATCGCCTCGTGCATCTTTAGAATGTTGTTTATGGTCACTTGTGGGTCATCGTCTATGAACTTGATCTCGCTCATTCGGAATCCCCTCCTTCGGCAATTCTATACTTGATGATGGGCAGCAAACGCCCGTTCATCTTATCTTGGTCATTCAGGTGAAAAAGGATCTCTGTAATTTCAGCCCTGGGCTCTTGATCGGAGATGGCCATCGTGATTACACCGCTCATTCTTGCCTTCAGGATGGGCAGTGGCTCATCAACCATTTCATAATCCAACCCAATTGATCGGGCAAACGGTGCTGATCCGGACGGCGTTGTTACAATCGTCCGGATGTTTTGCCCAATCTCTTCGACCAAGGTGGCCGGACGGAAGTTTATCTTCGTTGGCTTTGTCATATCCACGATGTATTCGCTCATTTCACATATTCCTCCAATGAGATATTCACCGTTGCGGCCAAGATGTTTCCAAGATGATCGATATTCAACCACGATTGTTCCAAGGACGTAATGACCCATAATCCCACGCCGACGCCCTTTCCGCCAACAACTAAAGGTAAAGCCTTCCCTTTACGATCCAAGGCCGTTAACCGGTCTAATTCTTTGCGTGGATTCATGCGATATTGTGCATCGAACCGCATTGTAAAGGATACCGTATCCAAGCCGGGCCCGATCCATTGGGTTAATGGTTTCTTTCCAAGCACTTCATGCTTGGCCCAACGTGACGCGCTGCTTCGTGTAAATTCGTTGAAGGTTCGAAGCGTTTTTTCTGAAACGACGAATACAACGTCGCCTAAATATCCGATCTTGTTCACAGCGCTTCACCTGCCCGTATGATTGAGTCCGTCATGATGGATTTTGTCTGAAGGGATTCCGATGTGATGGAGCCTGTCACCGTTAGATCCCCTTCGATCCGGACATTTCCGACTGCTTTGATATGCAAGGTCTTGGATGTTTTATCGAAAGACACATAGCTTCCATCCTCAAACCATGTCCCAATCTGATCTTTGTTCGATACAGGCGGCATATCCTCGTCCGTGTAAAAGCTGCCCAAACAAAATCCATTCTGAAGACCGTTCCCAAGAAATACACATAGTACGCTCTCTGATACTTCCGGCAATCGATATGCTTTCGCTTTGGCGCTGTATGGAACAATAATAGGCAGGTCACCTGAAACCAAATTATCTTTGTCCTCAAACACCACTCGAACGGTGTGCTTTGCCGCATCGACAGAAGAAACGAGTCCGATACGAATTAGATTTTCAATGACGCTCATGCTTACCACCCCAATACTGGCCGTATCGTCATGTTCGTGATATATCCTGAACTTCCGATTCCGTGACTTACATTGATTACTAAGTATTTGCCGTCAAACGTACCAAAGCCTTCGACCTGGATCGTTGCCCCGGCAGCGATTCGAATATCGCCAACCACACTCAAACTAGCTTCGCCCATTTCGCGATTCTTCTCGCGCAGTGCATTCCTTGCCTTTCGGAGTGCCTCGGCTTCGCTGTCTACTTGCTCGTTAATTTTAAGGACAGGGCCGATTTGGGGAGCGCCGGGCGGGGTATACTTTACTTTAATCGTCTTCTTTGATTTAGCTTTGGTATAGCTGATTTCGCAGGCGACATAGGATGCATACGACGAGCTCCAATTAAAGTCATAGGATAAAATTCGATCTCTCCCACGCCTGAAGGTAGCGACCACCGGCAACTTTTCGAATTCAAAATCATCGAACAACACCAGCTGCTTACCCGATATTTTGACGGACAGCCCTTCCGCTTTAGCTTGTTCAAATAAAAAGGCCAAATCTGAAACCTCCGTTTGATCCAGCCTGTCATACGTTGGATTTACAGGTGCGTTATAGCTCAGCTTCAGCCCTGCCCGCTTGGCAATCTCGCCTGCTATCGTTTTTAGCGTGGCTTTTTCCCATGCTTTTGTTCGTTTCTCCTGCCGAATACTGGAGCCAACGCCCAAGCTTACTCCTTTGATGGATACCGTGTCCGGTGCGCCGGTTAATTGAAATGAATCGACTTCGAATTCTCCAAGCGGCAGCTTCTTGACCTCCCCTTCTTTTTCCCAATGATGCGTGCGGATTTCAGCTTTCAAACTGTCTCCCGGTAACGGCATCCATTCCGGACTTTGCCAAAGGTTATTTCGATCCTGCAACGTAATCTGAAGGTCGTCCAGCTCGCCCGGAGGGGCATCCGTATAGGTGAAATCAAGCAAGTCCTTGGCGATATCCAAGGAAAGGTCATATCCGTTATACGATAATATCAGCTCGGCACGCCTCGCCTCGATCGTTTTCAACATCCTGCTTTATCCCTCCCTTTTCCACGGTGGTAAACTGCTGGATTGCCCAACCGGGTAAGGCGGAATCATCAATGTGATTCCGCCTGAAAACACGGTTGTTCGCATATAATCCGGATTGGCTCGCATGAGATAGGTAACGTGCTCTTCCTCGCCGTAAACCTTAAAGGAAATGCCGTCCCAGGTATCGCCCTGTATGGTTGTGTACATCGTCATGCAAAACTCACCCTTTGCTTTTGTTTCGTGTATTTTTTCATCCGCTGCTCGAAATCATCGTGCTGTATCCGCGTAATCTCTTGGGCCTTCTCTTTCGAGACGTCTCCACTCCAGTAGTTTTTCGGCGCATAGGTAATGTAGATCGGGCTGGAGCTCGCAGCTGCTGAAGGTCCACCCATAATCTGATTAGCCTTATCCAGCAAAGCATGTGAACGCGGTTTGTTATTCAGTGGAATCGCCATTTCAGGACCAGCCTCGCCAAATATGGAAGGCTTGGTTGCAATCCCGCCTTTAGCGAATCCTTCAAGTTCTGGAATCAAGCCAACATTAAACCCGAGGGTACCGCCGCCTAACCAATCCGGAATATCGACGCTGACATTATTGATACCTTCGATGGCTTTGTTCACTAGGCGTATAACCGCATTGATCGGTGCAGCGACCAATGCTTTCAGCCCGGACCAAATTCCGCCAAACGTGCCCACAACACCCGACCACGCAAGCGACCAATCTCCGGTAAACACACCACTCACAAAATCCAAGATCCCGCCAAGGGTCGTCATTAAGCCATTGAACACACCAGACACTGTATCGATGGCTCCCACAACGACCGCTTTAATCACAGGGAAGGCTACGTTAAACGCACCTACCAAACCGTCAATGATCGGTTTGACTACCGTAAATACAGCGGAAATCGTTTGGCCGATTTTCCCGGCCACTGAAGTAAAGACCGGCACCATGCTGGAAAATGCACGGGAGATGGCTGGAGCAACATCATTGGCAAGGAATCCGAACACCTTGGAAGCTATGGGCCAAAGCTTGGCTCCGATATATTGACCCACGGGTAACAAGGCTCGAACAATTTTCGTGCCTGCCTGGTACACCCCGATTGCAACCTTCGCCACGACTGGAGCGAATTGCTGAAAGATCCTCTTCCCGGAATCCATAATGCTCTTGATGTGAGGCATTACATTGTCCCAGCCTTTCAGGAATTGATCTTTCAAGGCCATGACTTCGGAGAAGACACCTGCAAAGCCTTTACCAATCGCCGCTGCATCTCCATCGGACATTCCTAGCATTTTTGCGTAGTTGAATCCTGCCCCGCCGATATCACCGCTGAAAAAGCTCTCAAAAATCGGGCCAATGGTCTTCCCGATACCCCCGAACACTTTATCGATAGATCCCCCGATTTTCCCGAAAAAGCTTTGAATGCCGGGCATCGCTCCTTGAAACCAATTACTAAAATCATTAAGCAGCGGAAGCACTTTATCGCCAATGGGCATGATGAACGTCGTCATGAGCTGACGACCGATTCCCCGAAAGGCATATTTCACGGAATCATATTTAATTTCAGTGATCTCCCCCATGGTATCCTTGGTCATGTCAAACTGACTTCGGGCGGCACCCATGGCCGCAACCACATCTTTTTCAAGATCTTCGAACATGGTCCCGAAGAGTCCGACGCCAATTGCGTTTTTCTTGACCGGATCTTCAATAGATGAAATCGAATGAACAATCTGTTTGAAAGCTGCTTGCGCCTCTGGCCCGCCTTTTGCAAAGGTTTGGGACATCTTTTCCGCATTTAGCCCGAGCGCTTGGTATGCTTCAACCGATGTTTTGGACATGTCCTTGGATCGGATATTGAACTCTTTTACCGCATCCCCGACTTTATCCAAATTAAAAGCGCCGGACTCAAGTCCAGCGCTGAAAGTATCAAACATTTGATTCGCTGAAAAACCCAGCGAGGCAAAATGCGGTGCGTATTCATTTGTAGAGTCCAGCAACTCGCCGGATTTATCTAAGCCCTTTTGAGCGCCTTGAGCCATCAGATTAAACGCTTGATCGCTCGTTATCCGGAAGTTTTTTACCATCGTATCCGAGGCTTTAACCGACTCCGGAATATCTTCTCCGAACACGTCCCGATAAACAATCGCATTTCGGGCCGTCATTTCGAGCTCTTTGCCTTCTTCCTTTGTGACTTGTTTCGCCCTGCTTAACGCATCGGCCAAGTCATTCCAGTTTTCCCCGATGTTTTGGTTGTACAAATTTTTTATCGAACCAGACAGCGCGGCCATCTCTTGTTTGCTTGTCCCTGTTGAGGCTTGAAGTTGGTTCATGCTGTCTTGGTAATCCGTAATCGAACTAGCTAGATCTCCGATAGATCCAGCTGCACCTTGGACAAGGGCAAAAGCGCCTGAATACTGTGTAACACGGTAAAGAGCCTTTCCGAAATCACCTGTTACCTTGCCCAGTTTACCAAAGACTCCTCGGGCTTCCTTCGCCTCTTGGTTCACCGCTTGCAACCCATGCTCCATCTTTCTTGTTGCATCGCCGGCGGATTTGAACGTTTTTTTGAACGTCGGGCTTATTTGTCCACCCAAGGCAAATATCGTTTCATACGTTCTAGCCATCCCTAGCCCCGCCTCCTTGCTTTCACCTTACGGCTGGTATTTGGGCTCGGTTTTTGGTTCTTCTTTCGTTTTTCGACGTTCTCGCAGGCTGCAAGCCAGCCGTCAAGGTCTTTGAGCGGCTGGCTGAGCCAGAACGTTAAGGATGAACCTGGAATAAGCGAACAAAGGATGATTGCCGTTTCTCGTAGATCCTGAACAATGTCCCCGCTTATTCCTCCCTGATTAAAAAATTGGCTGCCCTTTGAGTCACTTGGGTAAAGTCTTTTGCCTTCAAGTTCAAAATCACATCAGGAGCAACGCCCGCTGCTCTCGCCGCTACCGCAACCTGATAGTTAATCGATAAGGCTCGATACACTGGAACCTCTTCCGGATTCATGCTTTGGGCTAATTTTGCACAATTCATAAGCTCGTGCCCACCTAAGCTGTCGAAATCCAGATTCAAGGATTTAATTTCTTCACCTTCAAAGGTTATTGGTCGGGTCAATTGGTAAACAATCTCGTTGTTCACCGGTTGGCTTTCTTGCTTTTTTTCTGCCATAATTCTTTGTTCCTCCTTTTATTAAAGCCCTAGATTCTCACGAACCTGGGCTAGATAATCGACGCCATCAATGATACAAATGAAATTCGTTTTATCAATTTCAACCACTGTCTCGCCGTTGTAGACAATTTTGATATAGAACGTTTCCAGCTCATTCGAGTTATCCATGGTACCACCAACGGACAAGCTTCCGAGTGGCGTTGTTTTCGGCATGCCTCGGATGGTTACGCGAACTGGGATATGAATATAGTTTTGCGTAGCGTCTAACGTTTGGATCGAGCCTCTAAAGTCAATTTGCTGCATTTCTTGCCGGGCCAATTTGAAGTTGGCGCGATCCAGCACACGCCAATTCAGTGTCGTAACCATGGAACCAAAGTGTCCAATCAACGGACTTTCGACCTCTCCGGCTATGCCTGCACCGCTGATCGTCTCCGTCAACGACTCTAAATCCGGAAGATCAACGTCGGCGACTCCCAGGTATTCCGATCCGTTGCGATAACCCGTGAAATTCGTTAATCTATCAGGTATTTGTTTGCCAGCCAAGGGTACCCCTCCTAAATTGCAGACAAGTATTCTGCATCATATTCCACCATGAATTCCAACTCTTGACCTGGAGACGGTGGTGTAAAGTAATTCCGGAATTTCAGCTTACCGTTCATCGTGGATTCCTTCGGATTGTCTTGTTTGTTAAACTCAATCCGTCCACCTAGGATAAAGCCAGACGACTGCAACCCATTTAGGCGAATGTTCAGCGAATCAACGACAGCCTCCACCAAACGTTTATTTGCCGGATCATCAACATACATCCACTGAGTCAAAATGATGGTGTTATTCCACCAGTCAAACATGCGCCTTACCGGGATAAAGGAGCTCTGAGGATCGATAGCATCCGGGAACGCCCCCGTACGATTGCCCCACGAACGAAAACCACCAATAAAATTCAAAGCGGTTACGATCCCTTCCGCATTGATCAATTCCGCCTCGTCAGGGCCAAGGGCAACTACTTTACCGTCATCGAGTACAATGCCGTCGATCTGAAGGGCCTTATTGGACGGCGAACGATATGGAACACCGTCGTTCTCTGCATCAGTTTGACAAATAACACCTGCCAAATGCGTCGATAACCGATAGGTACGGCCAGACTTGGTTACTCTAGGCCATGTATTGAACTGAGCTTTGTCTGTGTAGAGATTGTCCTCTTTCCATTTATCAACTTGAGCTGCCGTTTGATTTCCCGGAAGATCCGTAATCGCTTGAGCGTTAAAATTCCCGTTGATCTTGCGTGATTTTGCAACCATGACCGCGCCAACCACCGGGTCATGAGAAAAGCCAGGAGCTAAAATCAGACCTGGAACAACTCTTAAGCGAGGAAACACTTGTTTCAATACTTCAAGGCCCGTAACCGCTCCGGTAACGCCGTCCGTTCCGCCGACGATGACCCCCGAATCCACATCTTCAGGTTTCAGCTTGTCATATCCGACATTGACGGAGCTTTCCGCAATCATTGCCCCGCCTGGCTTCGCGGTCAGGATAAGATGCCCAGCTGAATTGAATGAAAGTGTATAATCGGTATCCCGCACATAATCCGTTGGCGTCTGACCCGTGGACGATACTTTAACCGTATTTGTCAAAATTCCCTGAACGTTAATCGTGCCAGTGCCGCTCGTCAAAGTTACCGGGGAAGGATTTACACTCTCTTTATGCACCTCTGGATCAAGCACGTTAATGAAAACGGCTGGAGACTGTTTATACAGTTGAAAATGAGAGAAAGCAAATTCGCAAAGCGTATAATTCTCCCAATCCTCCGAGTATCCTAGAGCGTCTTTGTACTGCTCCCAGCTCTCTGCCAAGAAAGGCACATTCACTGGAGGCGATACCAGCTTAGACATGTGAATAGGCGCTGTTCCGAACACGACCGGAATTGTCGCCAGTGGCGAAACCGGCGTGAGTATAGATGCCGGTACCTCTGTTACATAAACACCATGACGTTCTGCCATACGTTAAACACTTCCTTTCTGCGTCTGTCCGTACAATACTGCCTGATAGGCCGCGTGTAACGGTGTGCCTACCGTTTCGCTTTGTAACCGCACTTTGGGAAACTCAGGAACGGGAACAAATAAATCTTTGAGCGCAGGAATTTGTTCCATCAACTTTTGAATCCGGCGCGGAAAACCTGCTCGGAAAGTCGTATATCGCGCCAGCTTCGGTATGGTAGGGCCAACATAGATAACGGCTGTCTCATATTCCCAAGCGTTTGGCAATTTGTCCGATTCCGGGTTTTCTTTCTTCTTCCGTGGCGTTTTATCGAATTTCGGATTTAATATTTCTTCTTGGATTTCATTCATCGTCATCCACCTCCTGTTGAACCGCTGGCAGGGTCCAATTGGTTTCTGCTCCGCCGAAATAATACGGATGCAGGTCTTCATCATCATAAATTTGCCAGTTGTACGGATACTGAATAGCAAACTTCCCGTCAATGATTCGTTTTGCCAACAAATGCGTTTGAATCCGCTGCAAGATATTCAAAATAGTCTGATTTCCCTGATAATCCGGATTCGAATCGTAGATGCCTGCAACGAACACCATTCGGCAAGCCGCTGCTTCTTCCTCACTTCCAATCCCGCCGTCGATAATTCGAACGACGATATATGGGAAATGGGCAGAATCCTCTTCATCCGTCTTTTCTGGCAGCGATTGAGGATAAACATTCAACGACACCAGTTCCCCCGCTGCATTTTCCGTTTCAAAGCCAGCAAAAAGGACCTTGATCTCTTCGACCAAGGCTTTTTGCAGTAGATAGGGAGTAGCCATCAGTTCCCCTCCATGACTCGTTTTATCTCATGATCCAATCGTTTTTCGAAGGTCTCCACGGCCTGTCCATCAATGAATTGTCGTACTTCCGGGTTATCCACCATTTGAGGCACCGGAGGGCCGAACAGGCGCGTTATAGGTAGCCTTTTCTTGCTTGTACGCTGGAACACCTTAACGCCACTGATATTGGCGACAAAGCCCCGTAGAATCGTTCTCAGACTGCCCTGTTTTTTGACAGCCGCTTTAAAGGTCCGTGGTTTTTTCGATGACGGTTCCCGAGCGTTGGTTTTAAATTTCTCAAGCCCGATGCTCCCGCCAGTCGAAACTACCGAAGCCCCTAAATTGTTTCGCGAAGCTCGGTTGATCTTAAAGGACTTGTTTACGTCCTGGGCTTTGATCCGGTAGATTTCGCGTGCTTTCTTCGAGGCATTGGATTTTACATTGGTAGCCGTCCGATTTAATGCCCTGGACAGGACTGCTGGCGCTTGCTTCGGATACTGGCTTAATCGCTTCTCAACCTCTTTCAGCTTGTCGGCGTCAATCGTAATCATGATCCGACCCGCTTCAGCGTAATTGTGTACATGACCTCATCCTCTTGGACATCCGCGACCTTGAAATTACGGTCATCTATCCGTATGGACGAATCCGTAATTGGCCGTTTTTCGAAGTCCGTTTTCAAGGCATAAAAGAGAAGAGAAGCGTTATAAACCCCATCTGTTGGATTTGAAGCGCTGGATTTTCGGTGCTGCAATTGATCTTCATCGATGACAATGATCATTTCACGGCCATTCACGATATGCGGCGTGCCGAACTCTTCCGGATTCAGAAAGACATTTCGTGCATCCCGCTCCAATTGCTCCTGAAAGAAACTCATTGAGAATTCGGGTCGGCGTTGGCGACCTGTTCAAAATACCAAGTTTCATATTGCTCAAGACGGTCCTCTGCCTTGCTGGCTGGCTCGATCTCCAAAGCCTTGAGGCGATCTTTTTGGTCAGGAGCAGACAACTCTTTGAAGTCTTCAGGAGAAAGAATCGTATTCCCAACAATCGGGAGATTGCCCAGGTCGTTTGACCCTCCGCCACCATAAAGATTGAAATCGTCTTGTGTCTGTTGCGTGACTTCCATCTCCGTGTCATTCGCGACCTCATCCAGCTTGTTATTCTTGCGTAAAGCGTCGATCATATCGAGGGGGAGCTGACCTTTCACGCTCTCCCCCGCTGCATACAACCGGCCAGCAAAATTCAAAGGCTCTCTCAGTATCATTTTGCTTCATCCCTTCCAGTAATAGATTATCTAAAGCTTATGGAGTCGTTGGGGCTTCCCCAGGATTTTTGAAGAGTCCGCGGCTGTCCAGGATCGTAACACCGTAATCAAAGTAGATTCGGAAATCCATGCCCAAACGATCAAACGGAATATCCGTTTCGAGCGTTGGTTCTTCCTGGCCGCGTAGGTATGTGACTTCAACGGTATCTGCAATATTCGGATCAGCAGCCAAGTACCAAGCGAACTCGGAATATTGGTCCAGTTCTGCATCCACAATGATATCCATCGCATTACGGAACACATTCGTTACACCGCTGTGTTTAGCTTCCGGATCAGCCTCGCTTCGGAGGTATTGTCCTGCTGCCGTTTCCTGTTCCGCTGGAACGATCAAGTACTTCGGAGCAATGTTCAACGTCGATTCGCCCCGAATTCCTTTTTGCGTACGCATCATTTTGCGTCCTTCGCTCATGGTTGCTGTTCCGATAGCGCCAGCGGTACCAAGATTGTTATGTGGAGAGCTGAACAACGTTTCGCCATCAAATATAACCGGGTTAGACGCAAGCATCTTGTAAACGAGTTTGTTGATGCCGCGTTTGGCCGCGATAACATAAGCAGCAGGCACCCGGCTTAAAACGCTCAAGTCGTCATTAATAAATGCTTCGCGAGTAAAGCCCCAACGTTCGGCATAGGTCAGTACCGCTTTCGTTACTTTTTCATCCTTCATAGCTGAATCATACGGAATAACTCCATTTTGCGGAGTACGCTGCAATTCACCAGCTTCCGAAATTCGATAGTGTTCAGCTGCTTTAAAGTCGGAGTTCGAACCCTTACCTGTCCAATATTGGAAGGTCGTTGGGGCTTCCTGATACGCCTGAGAAAGTGATTTATTAGCTGCATTAGATAGAATCGACTGGAATGTTGTATCCGGAGACAATGCCCGCTTCAACAATTCCTCGTCACTCATCCGGTGTGCACCTTGAATACCTGCACGCTGCAAGCACTCCACCGCTAGATCCCGCATGCGCATGGACCGGAGCTCTGGCGCTCCTGCTGCTGGCTTTACAACCGAACGGCCGGCACGCATTAACAGAGCATCGGAAGCAGCTGAGCGGAATTTGTCTTGGTCTTCTGCCCCGAATTCAATACCGGATGGATGCGGCGCATGATTCTCCCGCTGCTTGGTTAAAATCGCATCTTTGACCACTTCCAAGGTGCTACCGTCACGAATAAACAGATCCGCATCCATTCCAAAATCCCGGCAGAGCTGAGAAATCTCTGATACTCTGGATCGCTCCGCCTCCATGGCCTGACGCTTCAGTGCCTCTGTATCTATTGCAGGTGGCGTATGAACTGGAACCCCTGCCCGTTCACCGCCTTCAGGGGTTGAGCTTCCACCCACTCCTGCCCCTGTATCCGGTGCATGCATCAAACCTTGTGCTGCCAATGCCAACATTTTTAATCCTTTCATTCCTTCGTCCCCGCTTTCATCATTATGACTTCTTCCCACGCCGACCGATGGATCAGCTGGCGTAGGTTCAACACTGATTTCAAATGGCTGCCATTTCAGAGCCACGTATGCCGGACCTGCAAAGCGTCCGTTGGCTGAAGATTTTCCAGCCTTGACCTCTTCCCATGAACTAACGGAATAACCAACGGACACGCCCTTGATAATTCCCTTCAGGACCTTTTTGAACACTCGGTCGCTATCTTCATCGTCATCAAATCTAACAAGCGCTCGAGCCTTCCGCTCTGCATGATCCAGCCAGACTTTTTCAATGCTTCCAATCGGCATGCGTCCATACTTGGCATCCCGACCATGAGAAAAGAGCAGTACACCAACTTCCTGAAGCCGGGTCAGATCTATCGATTCAGGATCGTGATTCAAGATTTCAGAGCCAAAATAGCGTTCGTACGGCGCCTCACTGGAGAATGACAACTCTACTGTTCGCGCTTCTTCATTAATCGTTTCACGTTGAAATGTTAGGGTACGTGTTAATGACGGCGGTGTATCAGCTCTCGTCCTCGTCAGTGACATCGGCAGTATCGGATTCTTCCCCACCGTTATCCTCCTTTAGTAATTCATTAAGATATTTCAATTCGGCTACCCGCTGCTTCACAACGTCACGCCAGTCCTCACCCCGTTCAGCGCAGATGCGGGCAAGCGTATCCTGGTTGGACTCCAATGCAGCTTTATTGGCGTTGACTTCCTTGCCTGGATCAATCCAGTTATAGCCTGGTGGTATCCAAACATGGGTGCCATACTCTTTTCGAGACTTGAAATAATTCGGTAAATCCAACTGTCCAGTTAGATGCATGGCATCAAGAAATTCAAGATAGATCGGAGTAAGCACCTTCTTAATCAGCATCTTTTGCAGCTTCTTATACAGCTTCCGGTCCTCGATCAGCCCCTGACGTGCAGAAGAGTAATTGACTTGCGATAAGTCCCGCGAAACCGCTTCATAACTGAGTCCAATCCCTGCCGAGGATAAACGGACCAGCGTCGTAATAAACTCCTTGGTATTGGATGCTTGTCCAGCCGGTATCACGGTCTGTACGTCATCCCCCGGATTCAATTCTCCGATCATACCCGGGGATAGAGTCATGCCGCTGTAATCTTTGCGATCGCCGCTGCCAACTTGTCCAATTCCACGACCAGGACCACCACCGGATGGCGTATCCCGTTTAATAAAGACAGACAAGCAAGCCAACACTCGCTCCTTAATGGATACCGCTTCAATAAACTGATTAGCATCCTTGATCCTTGGTAAAGCTGTCGCGAGCTGAGAAATCTCACGGACCTGCTTCGGAGAATTTTTTTTGAATAAAAAAATGACGTCCTTCGCCTCTATCCGGACACTTTCTCCAGGCAGCAGCGATTGGCCGTCTAATTTCTTGAAGTGATATGCAATAGGTTTGTTGTACTTGTCCAGCTCGATCCCTTCTACAATCCGGTTTCCATTCTCCCCCGGAACAATCGTATTCAAGGTATTCAGATCATCCACCGACCGAACTTGAATTTTAAAAGGAAATTTATCATCCTTCGTGTAAACTTTAACGACCAAGATCCCACCATCGACAAAGTAACGCCGGAGTAAGGTTTCTTCAATCTCATCCAATGACTGTGTACCTGTAATGTCGATATTTTCTGCTTTGCAAAACTCTTCCCAAAGGGCCTCGATAGCTTGGTTCATCTCGCCATTTTGATTCCCAGGTTTGGTATGTGGGATCTTCGCTTGCAGCATCATGCCTGAACCAACCACATTTCGCTCTAGTGCAGATAAGATGGCGCCGGCTATGTCACTATTTCGCTCCAAGTCCTGCGCTCTGTAGCGTATCCGCGTACGCTCCCCCTGCGAAATATTGTCAAAGCCTTCCGTGCCCGGATTCCAGTTCCGGTTTAATCGCCCGGTATTCCCACTGTCAAAAGCAGACACCGCCGAACGCCAAGCCATTCGTTTATATGCCCATTGCGGACTGACCGTGGCAATGGAGCGTTCTAGCCAATTCAGATTCATCACCTCCCTTCAAAGTATGTGGTGCGAAACATACCGCCATGTTCAATTTCACTGATTTCCTTTTCGAGCCGTGTACGCTCCGCATACAGCAAACCAAGATCCGGACGGCGAACCGACTTGCTCCCGATCCGATATTCCTGAGCTCCGCCTAAAATAGCGGAAATCGCGGTCCGTACCTGTAGCAGCTCCGTATTAAGTTGAGTCAATCGTTCCTCTGGCATCATAACCATGACCCTCCACCTCCTACCCAATTGTTATTGGCAGGCTTTGCCGGAACATTTTCACTTTCCACCGCCTTCTTCTCAGGCACCTGCTCATACCGCATATATCGGATACCCAGACAATCCGCTGCGAATGCGGCATAGACCTCGCAATCCAAATAATGATTGTCCGCGTGGGCTGTTTTCTTACGCCATACTTCAATTTCACGTTTACCCTGCTTTTCTGTTACCTTTTCTTCAGCAGTGATTTGTTCAGCGTAATCCTCATCGCAGTCAAGATAAACGAACCAACCTCCGGCCTCATCTTCCTTTCTGGATAAACGACCCGCTATAAAATCCTTATAAAATCCGCCATCCACGTGATATAGTGACAAGCCATAAACCCCGCGTTCTTCACGGTCAATTTTGGTTAGCCTGTACTTCGATGGCAGCGGTGTACTGGAGCCCTTGATTGAAACGGCCCATTCAGGGTTTCGAGCGCAAAAATCATAAGTTTCATCGGCATTGTATCCGGAGTCAACCGCGCATAAATTAACAAAATGCTCTGTTCCGTCTCGGGTCAGGTACGAAATATTCATAACATCCTCGATCTCGGTCCAGGTTTCCACGACTCCATGACGAATGTTGGAGCTTTCCATTTTCTCACCCCAGGCTCTGATCGTGTAATAAAACCGATCCTTCTGAACATCGACGCCACCGGTTAACAAAAGTGTGCGGTCCGGAACAACGCCCTCTTCATATCCACTGACTCTCTCTAAAACCTTGCTGCTATTGAGCTTGATTTGAGTATTCTCCCAAGGCTCTGCCAGCCAAGAATTTATAAAGTTCATCAGTTCTTCGGGTGTGTCCTTTGACGAGACAAATTCGTAAGCCACATCACCAAACCGAACCCACGGGCTATAGATGGCATTCAAGTGGTACGCAGTTTTCGTGGCTGGAACGGTAGAACCTGTCTCGGTCCTCCACTCTCCTCCTCGTAGCATAAAGGGTTTATGCGCGTCTCTTATGATCTGCTCGCAGTGCTCACATTCGTAATGGGCCGTTTCCTTGATCTTCTCTCGGCTCAGGCTCTTGTTGTAAATGATCCGCTTATATTTAAACGTTTGAAACTGCCCACAATGAGGGCATGGGACGTAATATTGCATTCGAACGTCTGCAGATAACCACGCTTGCCAGATCGGACCGTTTTTCAGCGTCGGTGTGGAGGTTTGCATGATTTTCTTATTAAACGGGAAGGTTTTGGTGCGTTCCCGTGCAAGGGCTCTTGGATCCGCCTCCTTGCCTGCACTTTTCGGGTATTTGTCCACTTCGTCCATAAACAGATAGCGAATAGCCCGGCTCGAAAGTGACGCCGGACTGTTGGCTCCTGCAATGACCGCATACATCCCGTCGAATTGAAGTTCCAGAAGCTTGCTGTCATCGGATTTAAATCGATCATTCAAGGCAGGACTTAATTCCACCATCGGCTGCAGACGGTTTTTTGATGTGTATTCTGCCAAATCCAACATCGGATAAACAATCAATGCCGGATTCGGGTCCTGTGCAATGACGTACCCAAACATGTTGTTCAGGCTTTCTGTACCTCCGACCTGGGTCGGCTTCACGAATATAATTTCTTCGATTCGTGGATCAGTGAAAGCATCCATGATCCCCCGCAAATACGGGGTTCTGTCTGTTGACCATGGCCCCGGTTCCGCTGATGTTTTGCTGTCCAGGATCCGGTATTTATCTGCCCATTCCGATACCGTGAGTTTCTCCGGTGGCCGCAGCACTCGGAGGGCGGATAACAGCCATTCCGACCATTCCTCATCAATCTTTTTTCGCATCATACACACCTCGTACGGACAGCTGTAATAATGCGGCGTTGGTGGTATCTGAAATGCTCTGCTCGATCATTCTCACCTGATCCGGTTCCACGTATGGCGCTACCTCCATAGCGATTTTGCGGCTGAATCCGCCCATAGATCTTCTGAGTGAAACTAAAAAACGTTGGAGCTCACTCACAACGTCTTCCCTTTTAATATATTCACCTTTGGCTATCGCATTTTTTAGAGTGGCTGCCTCTGCCTGCTGCTCTTTCAGCTGTGCCTCGTATTTCAGCTTTTGTTGGGAGAGTGTCATGCCTTCTTCGTCATCCTGATTCTTCTTCACGCCTCGGTTATCCATTACCCAAGAAATGACTTCTTTTAGCGAATACCATCCTCGAGCCTTTTTGGGCATTCCACTTCGCTCCCACTGTGCAATCGTATTGCGGTGGACATCGAGCACTTCACAAAGCTCGGAAGTCGCGATACATAAGGCTCCGTCAATCATTTTAGCTTTCACTTTTTCACCCATATAACCCCCTCCTTTTTGCACAATGCCTAGTGTGCAATTTTTATGAAATCCGGTGGAATGCCGGGCTCACTCGTACCCGCATAGGCACCCACCCCCTGGGAAGGACCCGTGACCCAAAAATCCGCGAGGCCGCGCCACAAAAGGACTCTCAGCTTCTGCTATATCATTAAACCTATGCTGCACTCTGTTTTAACCCTCTGAGTTATCCTTATCTTATATTCTGGAGAACTCATAGAGTGGCCCAACCCCCTTGTGTATCAAGGCTTTGCAATACTTCACCTTTACCAGTTCGCCATGTGTAGTTTATGGATAACTCACAACTTAAATCGCTTCGTTGCGAGGTTGATTGTGTCCTGTGCAATGCCGATATATCTCAATGTAATATCGGGCGTTGCATGATTGAATATCTTCTGAAGCATGGCAATATCTTTAGTTTCTTTGTAGAAATGGTACCCGTAAGTTTTTCTGAGAGTATGGTTTCCAATGCCTTCGAGTTTATATTCCTCTGTGATTGCTCTCATGATCTTATAGGTCATGGACCGGCTTAATGGCTTATTAACACCCTCACGGCTTTTAATCAGGAACTCGTCATCTGGACGATCCTTAACCAATGCCAGCAGCTCACGCCTGATTGTTGGGTTCATTTCAAACGCCTTTTGTTTCCTCGTCTTCTTCTCCGTAATGTACAGCAACGGTCTTTTCAGATCCCTTACACGCAATGGTAAGATGTCAGATATCCTAAACCCTACATTGATGCCGATAACAAACAGAATATAGTTCCGAATATCTCCATTCAACAGGAGCCGTTTCTTGATATTTTCAATAATTTCCTTGTCTCTTATCGGTTGAACATACTTCATATCACCACCTCACAAATTCCTAAGCATTTGGAAAAAATGATTTCAAACAAAAATAGCCGCTAAAAGCGACTATTTTCTACCAATGTTGTATGTATATCTCCCATCACTATCGACAGAGAGGATTTTCATCCTTACATGATAATCTACAGCATCATTAATTAACTTCGCTAATTTGTTTTTAAAAGAGAAATTCCCTTTAAAATGAAGTGCAAATTGTTGATAAATCATTAGAAATGAAAATTTACCATCCTTGGATTCTTTACTTAGATTTTCATATACTTTAGTCAATATGTTGTTTAACAGTTCCCAGTTATCATCCTTGTTAATTGTTTGAATATCAATTGCTATTATTTGTGTTAGCTCTTCTTTAAGCTCTTCTTTAAGCTCTTCTGATAGCACTTCCCATGTAAGCTTCACTTTTTCATTGATTAGTTGACCTTCAGGAGTATCAGCGTGTTCCTCATTTTCTTTATACTCTTGAACCTTTTCTGTTAACTTACTAAAGACCTGATCTACCCTCTCGTTTATTTGGTTTATACTGGTAAAATCGATGCTACTTACCTTACTATCTACCTGGCTAATTCTTTCTCTAATCTCTACTAAAGTCGATAAAGTCTCGTCCTTGATTCTGTCAGTTTTAGTCGCTTCTCTAACTGATATATAAATAGCAATAAAAGCAAGTGCAATAGAAACGAAAGTTGAAGTGTACGAAATTAGACTCATAACTTCATTTTTATACATGTAAGACGTTCCGGAGACAAAAATCGTTAGCCCTAATAACCAAAACCAATCTCGATTTTCCCACTTCATAAGCTTACCCCCATATTTCATCTGAGGTAAGTATACAAGAATCGATATTTTTTTTCCTTATTTTTCTTTTGTCATCATCAGTCTTTGACAAACAACCCGGCTGCAGAACTGCACACTGCCTTCCCATCTGCCCCACACACATCCCCTGCATTTTAACGGCTGCTTCACCAGCTGTTTTTCTTGTTTCACTATGTAATTAATCCCTCCTTTATCGTAAAAGAAAAAACCATCCGATTACCGGATGGTCATAAAAAGGTTATGAAGAAAATCTCAATCGGCCCCGACAGGATTCGAACCTGTCTGATACCATGTAGGCCATATAAAATAATGGAGTGATCTTAACTCCATTCCCCGCACAGCACCCTTGACGATCCACGTCTAAGGTCATATTATATGACCTACAGCACAGCCGAGCGCCTACAGCGATAAGGGGGCAGTAGACATGT
Organism: Priestia sp. BR_2; assembly: GCF_041954005.1. Lineage (NCBI taxonomy): Bacteria > Bacillati > Bacillota > Bacilli > Caryophanales > Bacillaceae > Priestia > Priestia sp. BR_2. The sequence continues at coordinate 128,851 of NZ_JAVFHM010000312.1, forward strand.
TCCCAGGTAACTTTTACCTGTCTCCACTGTATCCCTTATCCGCCGTCAGAACGCCGTCGTTGTGCGGTCAGTTCACCGTCAGTTATTTTGGAGATACCCCCATAACTTTAGGCTGTCTGCAATCGCTTCGACCCCTTTGTCGATGTGACGATCCACTGTCTTCTCACTCAGACCTCTGCCATTGTAGTACTTCACGGTTTCTTTCCACTTTCGAAGCTTGAAGAATCGATGCTCTACGATCCGCTTAACCTCTGGATCCTGGATCAAATTAAACGCAAGCTCTATATTCTCCACTTCTTCTTTTTTGGATTGGTAAACCTTTTGTTTCTGATCGGGTAGAGTTGCTTGCTGGGCAAACGCTTCTACCATCTGTTTGTTTAACATATAGTTCTCTAATAGCTTACGCGTGAACAACTTATCAGCAGCCGTTACCGACGGAAAGAGCTCCCCTTGCTCCCATGGTTTTTCAGCCAATAACATTCCCCTCATTCCCCTCTTATGTTATATTTATAAGAGAGGAACACTTGTTTGAGTCCACCGTGCGACGACCAAATCACTGCGGTGGATTCTTTTATTTGTCATATAACCCCGGGATAATCGAATAGATCGATCTGCCCCTCTTTCATCACCTCCTTTGCAGAAGCATCCATAATCAACCCTTCCTCTAACCATTCAGCCGGTGCCTGATGTAAATAATGAGGCCATATGGGTTCTCCAGCTCTCGAATAATGCGGATTCTTCGCTGCTGCCTTCTCTGTCCAAACCCAATGTGTATTGGCGGTTACTCTATCATTGTTTCTTGTCACTGCTCTTCCTCCTTAAACTGAATGATCCCACTTTCACTCAATGTGATGAACAACGTAGCCAGAGCCCTATTCCGATGCTTCGTATACGTATCCTTTGACATCGAAGGCTTAATGTAGCTACTGAACACCTCATAATCCTTACGATAACAATCAATCATAAACCGCTGAGTTATGATTTCCTTTTCTCTTTCAGCTAGGCGTCCTACAGCTGATTCAACAGCAAGGACGTAACTGTCCCGTTCTGAATTCCCGGGTATTCTCTTACATAAATCGTACTGTTCAAAGACGAGCTTCATCAAACGATTAAGTTCGATATTATTAAGGTTTGGGACAACCGATTTAACGATCATATTATCTGCACCTCACCACAAGATTTTCTATTCTTTTCAAACCTAATTAGCTTAGATAAACTTAGAATGCGGCTTATTTTTCAAAAGGGGACAATTTCATGATTGAATTAATTAAAGAGATATGTGTTTTTCGTCAGAATCATCCAAGTATCAAAGGTAATAAAATTCTTGTGCGCGATCCAAAATTGATTAACGTTAAAAATCATTTACTAGATTTGAAAAATTCTCTATCCCTCAAATTTCAAAACTTCCATGGAATAAATTTTGAATTTGTAGAATCCAAAGGGGAAGGTTTTTTTCCGAACGTACTCCATGTTTCAATTCTTCCCCCAAACCAGAGGGTTTCAGATGGTATTTATGTCGTAATATGTTTCGATGTCCTTGGTAGAGGAATTTTAGTTGGCTGTGCTGAATCAAAGACTAATCCCAAGGGGTTAACGACTATCAAACGTTCAGTTAATAAGGACTTGCTAATTGACGTCAACGGTGGAAGGCCTACAACGAAATACAATGATGTATTTGTAAATCCAAAAGAATTTCTGGTTAACTCAATCGAAGAAGAAGCTTTGCATACTCATATTGAAGAGTCCTTATTATATTGCCTGTATTATTTAGGTATTCTGGATGAAAAATTGTTGAGTTTTAAAAACCGCGTCAATTTGTCAAACAGTACATTTGAACCCGAAAATCTAGAAGATGCCAGAAACAAAACTTTGAAATTTATTACTGCAAGAAGAGGACAACAGAAATTCAGAAATCAGTTATTAGCAGCCTATAAAAATAAATGCGCTATATCAGGTTGCAATGTAACTGAAGTTTTAGAAGCTGCCCATATAGTTCCTTATAGCGGTAATAAGACAAATACACTCTCCAATGGGATATTACTTAGGGCTGATATACATACACTTTTTGATCTAGGTCTTTTGACAATCGATGCAAAAACTAATCGTGTTAAAATAGCAGTTTCTCTCAAGGGATCTGCTTACGAACAATATTTGGATCAGTTCATACCATTTTCAACTGATGTCACGAGATCCCTCAAATACCATAATGAGAATATATTTCAAAAGTAAAAATCATGGGGCGGTTAATACCACCGGCTGATTCTCAAAGAAAATTCCTGGATGCCGCCCTCAACTTCATCCGGATCCAATTCGCCGAATTGATTTATAAGGTCTTGCCGCGTCGGGATATGTCCCGTCGCCAGCGTCCGGTCCTTTAAGTACTCAAACACACTCCATTTATTGAGCTCCATATCATGCCGACCTCCGATCATAATTCACGAACTTATTGAAATTCTTGAGGAAAACCAGCTCCACGGTGCCGATCGGACCATTGCGCTGCTTGGCAATGATGATCTCGATGATGTTCTTCTTCTCTGACTCCTGATCGTAGTAATCATCCCGGTAAAGGAAAGCCACTACATCCGCGTCCTGCTCAATAGAACCGGATTCCCGCAGGTCACTCATCATCGGGCGCTTGTCCTGACGCTGTTCCACGCCCCGGCTGAGTTGGGATAATGCAATCACCGGCACCTCAAGTTCCCGAGCCATTTGCTTAAGGGTCCGAGAAATCTCAGAGACCTCCTGTTGCCTGTTCTCCCCACGTTTCCGGTTGCCGGCTATCAGCTGCAAATAGTCGATAACCACCAGGCCTAGCCCCTCCTGTTTCTTTAAGCGCCTGCACTTATTTCGTATTTCATGAACTGTTATGTCAGGTGTGTCATCGATCAGGATATTGGATTCACCTATGTAACTGACGGCCGTTGCTGTCTTCTCCCAATCCCCGATTTCGAAGTTCCCCGTTCTAATCTTACTTGCATCAACATTCCCTTCCGCGCTTATCATGCGCTGTACCAGCTGAGGTGCCGACATTTCAAGACTAAAGATTGCCACGGTTTCTTTTGACCTTACCGCCACATTCTGAGCGATATTAAGGGCAAATGCCGTCTTACCGACGGACGGACGAGCCGCTACGATGATCAAGTCACTTTTTTGAAAGCCGGCTGTCATCTTGTCGAGATCCGTAAATCCGCTCTCTATCCCGGTAATTCCGCCGTTGTCCCGATTGGCGTATCGTTCTTCAAGACTCTCATACACCTGAATGACAACGTCCCTCACACGGATAAACTCTTTGGTTGGTGCTGATTGATCCGAGAGCCGTGCTGCTGCTACTTGCATCTGAGTAATTGCTGCCTGCGCGTCTCCATTCTCTGACGCTTCCCGGATCTGCTTCATTCCTGCCTGAATAACCTGCCTCAGCATATGCTTGTCCCGCAAAATACCCGCATAATATTCAACGTTAGCCGATGTAGGGACAGATCCGGCTAGCCGCGATAAATATTGCACGCCTCCCACATCCGCCAAACGCTTTTGCAGATCCAGTCGCTGAGCCAAAGTAACAATATCGATAGGTTCACATTCTTCACCGAGCTCCATAGCGGCCTCATAGATGAGTCTATTGCCTGTTTCATAAAAGGCATCCGCAGATAACGTTTCGACTGCCTCAAGGGCCATAGGATCAATCAGAATAGCTCCTAGAACCGATGCCTCAGCCTCTGGACTGTGCGGTAGTTCAATTCCTGTTAGTGCTTCGAAGAAGCTTTGCATATAACGCCTCCTTCAATCCGGCCGGGGGCGGTACGGCTCCCTGTTTCCAGTTATTAAGTTGCTCAAAATAGGTCGTCGTCTCTTGTCTCATACGCCGACGCTCTACCTGTTCCCCAACTCGTCCTCTAATATCTGCGATATTCGGCGGGAACCGTTCGGTAAGAATATGCTTGTCCACGTTGGATAGTGCAGTTTGGTAGGGGAAATCACGAAGGTATTTAAGATGCTGCTCAACACTTTCTCCGCTGGCGTCAAACCCTGGGTAATTCTTCTTAATAACCTTGAGCAGCATAGCTACTTCCGCTTTGTTCACGAATCCTCTCCTCCTCGATAATCCGGTCAAGCTCATCGATTTGCTGTTGCTGCTTGCCTCTACGATCCGGCAGGTCCCTAATCACTTTTGGATTGTCCCTTGATGCTTCAAACAGTTCGTCGAGAGCAATTGCTTCTTCAAGGGTCGTGCACTTGGACCGGAAATAATCATCCAGAATCTTAGTGATCAGGTTGAAGCTGTATCCCTTTGCAGCCAATGCAGATCGTTCGATTGCCCTAATGACAACAGCCTCTTCCATTCCGTCTTGATCGATGTAAGCAATTAACTTCTGTGCTTGGAATGGATTGCATTCGAATCCATACACTCGTTTATGAGCTTGGTAAAATGATTCATTCGCTTCCGCGTCAGAAGAAGCAGAAGAAGAATTAAGATCTTTAAATAAAGCCGAACCTTTTACCTGATGTTTTACCTCATGGTTTACCGCACGTTTTACCTCATGGTTTACCTCAATATTTGCGGTAAGTGGGATCAATTTATATTTGCCTGCCTTTTGTTTCCCCTGAGACTTATACTCAAGCCTACCCTTCTGGACCAAATAGTTTCTGTGCTTGTTCAGCGTGTTTTCTGAAATGCCGGTCTTTGCCATAAGCGTAAGATTGGCTACAGTAAACCATTCTGGATAACCACTCTTATTTGCGATTGTCATAAGGTGAAACCACAAAGTTTGTGTGGTTGCTTCCAACGGGTTTGTTTCGAGCCAATCAATAAAGCCGTTCACTTCATTTAGATAATCCACGGTATCACCTCTAAGTTTTCACTTCCGATGAAGGAACCGGATCTGGAGAGCATCGATCACCAACTTTGTATTTATATCATCAAGGCGATCCATGCCGGACAGATCGACTTTATGAATGGGGTTGAATAAATGCAGTGCCAAATCAAGAAGGAACTTCTCTGAACTTGACCATGGCTTGGCAAGCTCCTTCAGCTTGCGGACATGTACGATCCCGCCCGGGATATCAAAATACTTCGTAGTCAGGTACTGCTTTAGTTTTGGGTGATTTCGAAATAGATACAACATACTTGACCAGTACTTATCAATTCCAGGCAACGTGCTCATTCAACGATTCCCCCTTGTTGGTAAAGTCAGAAGACGGTATAATATTAGTAAGTAAATTAGCTTCATCTATCGAAAAATGGTGGCCGGCCAGGGCTGCCATTTTTTCTTTTGCAGCAGTGATTTCTTCTTCGATCTCTTGTATGCTCCCGAGCAAAAATGTGCTGCTATTCTTATCCAACATGCCTCTATATCTCAATCCACGATACATCATCGTTAACTCTTGAATATGACTCCGAGCTGCCTTAAAGTCGTAATCGTTATCGTTACCCATTTTCACACCTCAGTTCAGATATTTTTTGGATTTCAGATACGCCCGATGTTCTTTCCAAACTCCTGTCCATGAGAAACAGTATTCTTTACAGAGGATCGCTACATAGTGGGTCAATGCCGTTATAGCCTCAACACACTCCATCAATGTAAGCTTGATCTGCTTCATATCAGCCTCCAACAATTGCTCCTTTGTCTTCGTAATTGGTGCCTTCATCAAAGCTTCTGTAACCTCGCGTATTTCCTCCAGGGTTTTCAAATGGACGCTTGATTTGTGAAGGTCGGCGTTATTGAGCCATGGGACGAATGCACCTTTAGTGACTTCCCCAGCTGCAGCGATATAAAGTTGTCCATCATCATAATGCTCGGTCGTCGATGACATAACTTCTTTCGATGGGTTCCGAGTGCCTTTAACAATTTTGCCTATTAGAGAAGCATCTACATGTGCTGCAGCTCCTGCTTTAGTGCGAGTTTCCCCGGTCCTTTTTAATACTTCTTCAAGTGCTGGTCCGAATTGTCCAATTGCCATCTTTGTTTTATTCTCCTTTGTCCGTTTATTAGGATGAATTAGGACAAGGGGATGACGTATTATTTAGTTGTAAGCAAGCCCTTCCCCTTATCCCCTCACTTGCCGCTGATTGCAGGTACCGCGCCAGCGGCTTTCTTCTACTCTTCTAAGTTCCTGCGATGAAGCTTTTAGCAACCTTCTATATTCCAACTGTGATAGTAAATCTGAATTGATCGAATAACGTGGAAGAGATAATTTAAGTGCAGATTCCAAATCCATCTTTTTAAGTAACGATCGAGTGACCGTAGCCGAAATGCAGGCTGTACGAGAAGTATCCTTCATCCATTGAAACCTCATTAGCTTGTCCACCCGTAGAAGCCTATAAGGCTTCGCCCTTCTCTTGAAGATCTCGAATAATGGCCCAAGCTTTCTCATGCATATTCTTGATGACCTTGTCTTTCTCTTCAGGCGTTCTTGCCATGTAATCATCACAGATGTGGATCGTACTCTCACCGATCGTATACGTCTCAACAATGTTTCCTTCCGGTAATTTCACTTTTGGATTCGGCAACTGCACATCCCTCCCGGGATTATGTATATGCAGTGCAGTCTGTGGGACAGCCATTCAAAAACACCTCCTAAACTGCGTTGTTTTCCTTGCAAACTTCGCGTACTGCGTAGCGACTAACTAAAAAAATTTGTTCAACCTTGGTTTTATACAGTTCAGCAATCTTAAGTGCCCTCTCAGAATCAATATGCCGGTGGCCATTTTCAATCTGAGATAAATAACCTACCGGAATTCCAAGGTTCTTTGCAGCCGCGCCAAGTGTCAAACCAACCGATTGTCTAGCTACTTTTATCGGACTATCCATCTTCACCACCACCTTAAAATTCTTTGCATAACGTGAAGTTATTTATATATTATATCGCGATACGCAAAGTGTCAACGCATTTTGCAAAGTTTGTGCACATATTATTTTCATTATGCAAAGTGCAAAGTATAATTAAATTTAGGTGATGAAAAATGTTTGTTGGAGAACGTCTGCGTAAATTACGCAAAGAACAAAGACTCACAATGAAAGACTTTGGTGCAAAGTTTAATCTTGCTGAGTCAACAATTTCCGGTTACGAAAACAGCACCAGAAAACCTGATTTGGATACCATTGATAAATTCGCTGATTTTTTTGGGGTCTCGGTGGACTATCTAATGGGTCGAACAATTGTACCAACACCTCCAGATGAGATAAACATGTCATTCTTCGGAGGACCAGACAAATATACTGCCGACGAAATAGAAGAAATGGAGGCTGCATTAAAGCGATACCGTGAAATGAAGCAACGTGCAGCCGAACAAGCAGAGAAGAAATGATAAATTCAAACATCTCAAAGAGAATACAGGCCAGCAATGGCTTTTCTTTTTAACATAAATAAGAACATACATTCCCGTCATGAGGTAAAATAAGTATGAATATTACATTTTATAATGAAACCTCACTTGAGTTATGGATCACAGAACGCTTCATTCTCAACAATATTCTTACACCTATAGATCTTGATATTGAGAATATAGCAAGAGCCTTTAAAATCGAACTTCAATATGCTTACTGCAGATCATTCTCAGATAATGAGAGTAGGCTAATTGTTTTAGACAAACGCGAGAATAAGATCTCAAAACATCAAATTTTCTTTCACGAGTTGTGCCATGTACTAAGACATACTGGTGACCAGCGCAACATGCCTGAGCTCTTTAAAGACGGACAGGAGAATGAGGCAGCACATTTCACTCTATACGCTGCCATGCCCTTCTTTATGATCAAAAATTTACCTCTACCTGATAACCAAAATGAAGCTGTCGAATACATAGTCAACTCATTTAAAGTAACTCATAGACTCGCCGGGCAGAGATTAAAACAAATTCAACGTCGTATTCTTCAAGGGGAGCTTGATAACAGCGTCGCTAAAGCGATTCTGAATCAGAATCATGCCCCTATGCAGGATTTACCTGTTGATGGTATCCGTGTTTCTGCCTACTATGACTCTGCATCAGATATTTCGGATCCATCCCAAATCGTTCTAGAAGTCAGCGCAAAAGCTATGAGCTCCGAAAGTGAATTTTTCTTCACAGTCGATGATCGATTCACAGCCTTTGAAGGTGAAGATCTGGACTCCATACCTTGCACCAAATTAGCCGTAAGTGACTTGTACTACCGGAACGATCAGATTGGAATCAATTTGTCCAACCTTAGCTTGAAATACGGGCAAACGGGAAGACGTTTTGTTATACAAATGCGGGACATTGAACAGGTCCTTATCTTTGAGAAGGGGTATTTCTGATTGTTGATAAACATAATTTAAACTGGGAGGGTTCGTACTATGGAAGAATACTGCATGTATTTACGTAAGTCTCGGGCCGATGCTGAGGCCGAAGCTCGTGGCGAAGGCGAGACTCTTGCTAGGCATGAGAAGCATTTACTTGACCTTGCTTTTAAAATGGGGATCAACATTTCTGCAATCTACAGAGAAATTGTGTCTGGTGAGACAATAGCTCAGCGGCCAGAGATCCAGGAGCTCATTCAGGATGTCGAGGCAGGTAAATGGGCTGGTGTCCTCGTTATGGAAATTGAGCGTCTTGCCCGCGGTGATACTGTCGATCAAGGTATCATTGCTCAAACCTTTAAATATGCCGGCACCAAGATCATTACACCAACGAAAACATACGATCCTAATAATGAATTTGATGAGGAATATTTTGAATTCGGCCTGTTTATGTCTCGTAGAGAATACAAGACAATCAACCGCCGGCAACAAACAGGCAGGAAAGACTCCGTCAAAGAAGGTAAATTTATTGGCAATATACCTCCTTACGGCTATGAGAGAATGAAACTTGAAAAGGAAAAGGGCTTCTCTCTCATCCCCCATCCTGAACAAGCGCCTATCATACAAATGATTTTTGATTTATATGTGAATCAGGGATTAGGAACCGGTCTTATTGCTAAGAAACTCAATTCACTCGGTATACCAACCGCCCGTAATTCTTTATGGACCGTGGCTACAATTAATGGCATCATTCGAAACCCCGTATATTACGGAGTCATAGCTTGGAGACGGAGGCCTGAGAAACGCGCAAGAGTTAAAGGCGTAGTTAAGAAGTCTCGCCCCCGTGCTTCGTCTGAGGAGTGGCTGGTTGCCGATGGGAGGCACGAACCAATTGTCTCGAAGGAACTATGGGATAAGGCTCAGGAAACGCTTCAGACGCGCTCTCACCCGCCTGCACCGGCCGGGATCATCGCCAGCTCACTAGCTGGTTTAATCCGATGTGAGATTTGCGGCAGGCTCATGATCAGAAGACCATATAGCAGAAATCAAGCTCCCTCGTTAATGTGTGTAACACCCATGTGTAAAAACATCAGCTCATCTTTCGAATTAGTGGAGCAACAAATCCTTGAAGGACTAAAGAAATGGCTCCAGGAGTATAAAGCACAATGGGAATTAACGATAAGCAACCATGAAGCGAATCCTGAGCAATCGCTCTTGGCAGCCAAAGAACAAATTGTTAAGTCTCTCCAAACAAAATTAGGGAAATTGAAAGATCAAAATAATAATCTACATGATCTAGTGGAACAGGGGCTTTATACTATCGAGGTTTTCATGGAAAGATCACAAGTGCTCAAGAAAAGAATCGAGGAAGCGGAACTCTCACTTTCGAAAGCTATCGAGGAATTAAAGCTGGAAAAGAAACGGCAGCATGCCAAGGTGGACATTATCCCGAATATTGAACACGTATTAGATGTGTATCCAAAAACTGAAGACCCTGCCATGAGAAATGAATTGCTTAAATCCGTGTTAGAAGTATGCACATACAAAAAAACTGTCCGAGGTCATTGGTCCAGACCTGACAGCATGCGGATGTTTGATTTGAAATTATACCCTAAGCTCCCTAAGAACTAATCCCCTCATCTTCATGACTGATAGCTATAGTGTGCGAATTCCTCGGTTCCGATATCGTTGAGCAATCCGATCACTTTGTCTGGAATCGTATACCGCTGGTTCAGATAACGCAGCGCGGCGGCCAGCTCGCCGTCAGCGCCTCCATATTGCTCCATCAAAAATTTTGCCATTCTCGGATCACATTTACTTACGCGCACCGGATACTGAAGCTTTTTTTCATATACCCACATGGGCTCTTCCGCCTCCTTGTTCTCGCTTTTCCTCTTCGTGAGGGCTGCATGCAGGTGGTGAAGCAAGCAGCAGCCCGCTGGCCAACGCCGTCAAACCTGCCAAGGCCAAGGGCCTTGGGCCCATTCGAACGGATATTTGGAATAAGCACGGCCAAAATTTTGCAGGGGCCCATACAACTCCTGGAATTGCTTCGCGAGCACCGTCCTTTCCTGCGTCAGCTTGTTGAATTGCTCGATGCTCTTGAGATCATCCGGATGGGTGTCCAAATACAGGTTCAGCTCGACGAGGACAAAATCCAATGCCTGAAGCTGCTCCAGCATTTCGTAATACTTCCGATCTCCAACCTGGGGTCTGGCTTCGTTCACGGCCGATCACTCTCCTTTAAATTTTCGCGAGGTATACGGGCTATACAAGGACGGCCATAACGTTCCGTGTCTCAATGCCTCGGCAGGGCTAAACTGCGGCAGGCCGGGCGGTTGAAACACGAGATACTGGTTAACCGGCACCACATACGTTCTGTAGAGCTTGGGCGGGCAAGGATCAAATGGCGAATGAAATACCGGGTATACGCGCACCTCAGGGTTTTCCTTCAAGGGTATTCCTCCTTATCGTTACTATCCGTCGTTTTCAAGGACTCTTCGTATTTAACATATGTCTTCCGCCCAGAAAATGAACTCCAAAATGACAAAAAAACCCTCTTCCCTGGAATATTCCCGGGAAAAGGGTTCGCATCAAGTTGTCCTTCAGAATTTGATCTTGATTTGGAACAAGCCCGCTTTACGCATGGCGGAATAGATAATGACGACCAGGGGGCCGATAAAAAATCCGATCACGCCAACCAGCTTAAATCCGACATACATGCTGACCAGTGCCGGTAATGCGCCGATGCCGACGGCATCCCCAATGACCTTCGGCTCCAGCACGCGGCGGATCACCGTAATCAGGATGAACAGGAAAATCAAGCCGATCCCAGTAAAAATATCGCCTACCGCGAGCAGGTAAATGGACCATGGGATCAGTACGGAGCCTACGCCAAGGATCGGCAGGATGTCGACAATCGTGACAAGCAGGGCGATGGCAAGCGGGTAATTGATACCTAATACCAGCAAGCCGAGCAGCGTGATCACGTACGTGAACAAACTGAGGATCAGCTGGGCCCGTAAAAAGCCGAATATCGATTTTTTCAGGCTGAGCAGCACTTCATTCACCTGCGACTGGGAAGACTCGTCGAACAGCGACAAGACCTTCTCGCGCATCGTATCGAGGCTGAACGCAAACAAGTAAACCGCCACGCAGAATACGATGAACGTGACAAACAGGTTAGGCAGCGTTTTGGCAAAGGACAGGAAGGTTGAAGATACCGAATTGACCAGCGACTGCACATAGGAAGAAATATTCGACATAAATTCGGTAAGACTGTCGGCAAGGCCCGGCGAAACGCCGTTCAGCATGTCCTGAGCCTGAATAATCGTATGCTGAAGGAATTCATTGGCCCCCGCAAAATATTGCGGAGCCCTGCTCCAGTATTCGACCAGCTGGTTAAACACCTGAAGCCCGATCAGATAAGCCAGAAGCAGCATCAAGAGAAGAAATAGCGTGCTGGTCACGGTTGCGGCCGCAATGCGGTTCAGCCGGAGCCTTTTCATCAAGAGCCGATTTAACGGCTCCAGTGCAATAGCAATCACGATAGCCAACAGGAACGGAGCTCCGACCGTAAACATTCCGTAAAGCAACAGGAGCCCCAGACCGATAAAGATCAGCTGCTTAATCGACATAATCCACTTCCTAACAAATAGAGTCTTGCTAGTTCTGGGTGAGGCTGCTTTCCAGCTTCTGATGAATCATGACACGGGTTACGCGCAACCGGGTAGATTCCTCAACTTCAAAGACCACCCCGTCAAAGGTGGTTTTCTTCCCGACTGCCGGGTTCCCTTCCAGCTCCTTGAACAACCAACCGCCAATGGAATCGACGTCATGCTCATCAATCATCAAGCCGGTCAAATCATTCACTTCTTCGATGAGCATTCGACCGTCTACCGAAAAGGACTCATCATAGACTTCGATTTCCGGCCGCTCGTCTTCGAACTCATCGTACAGGTCCCCGACAATCTCTTCCAGAATCTTCTCAGCCGTGAGAATGCCGGCGGTCCCTCCGTATTCGTCCACCACGAGCGCAAGCTGCTCATGTCTCGCCTGCATCTTCCGCAGCACCTGGCTGATTTCCATAGATTCCGATACGTCCATAATCGGTCTCACCAAGGATGTCAGATCACGCTGTTTCTCCGGCTCTGCCAGAAGGAGATCCGTAATGTGGACAAATCCGATGATGCGGTCCTTGTTGTCCGTGGCAACCGGGTAACGGGAATGCTTCGTCTCATTGACGATCCGAAGGTTCTCCTCCAAGGTAAAATTGGTGAACAATACGTCCATATCCGTCCTCGGCAGCATAATTTCCCTGGCTCTCAAATCGGAAAAATCGAACAGGTTGTCCATCAATTTCATCTCGTTCTCGTCGATGACACCGCTCCGTGCGCTCTCGGTCATCAGAATCCGAATCTCTTCCTCGGAGTGGGCTGCCTCGGCCTCGCTTGCGGGCTCGATGCCGACCAGCTTCAGAATACGGTTAGCGGAAGCATTGAGCACCCAGATCACCGGCAGAAAAATGCGGTAAAACCAGAGAAGCGGGGCTGACAGAAGCAGTGCCGTGCCCTCCGTCCGCTGAATAGCCAAGGATTTCGGTGCAAGCTCCCCTAACACAATATGCAAAAAGGTGATAATACAGAAGCCCACCGCGACCGATATCGTGCTGATCAATCGCTCATCCGCAAAGCCGATGCTGTGCATGATGGGAGCTACCAGCAATTCGGAAATGGCGGGCTCCCCGATCCAGCCGAGTCCCAGGGAAGTCAGGGTAATCCCGAGTTGGGTGGCGGATAAATAAGCATCCAGCTTTTGGTTTACTCTCAGCGCAATGCCGGCAAGCCGGTTCCCTTCGCTAACGAGCTGGGTCAGCCTGGATTGGCGCATTTTCACGAGTGAAAATTCGGCGGCTACAAACACGCCGTTCAACAAAACGAGCAGGAAAACCAAGAGTAAATTCAAAATCAGTTTCCCGACCTCAAATTCCTCTGCCATGATGACACGCCTTCTTTCTAGGGTTCTAGTTTGTCTTTGCTTTTCTCGACTTGAAATCCACACCCCGATAGTACATGTCGGCTACCAACAGGTTCGGGCCGCAGCAGCTCACTGCATCGCAGTGACAGTTGACCGTTTGATTCAACGGATGCCCTGTAGACCATGCGTCAAAAATATCGTCCAGCTTCTGTTCCTTAATATTACCAAAAGCCGGGATATCAGCAAAATCCGTTACGTACACGTCGCCCGAGAATAAATTCACATTCACCCGGTTACGGCCATCCGGATCGTTCCGCACCGTTACGTTCGGTTCTTGCCGCAAGCGGCGAATGATCTCCTGGTCATGATCGTCCGAGCTGCAGGCATAGAACGGCAGCGTTCCGAACAGCATCCACATGTCCCTGTCTCGGACATCCAGCAAATGATGGATGGCGGCTTTCGTATCGGCCAAAGACAAGACGGGCAGCGCGGATGCAAAGTTCGAAGCATACATCGGGTGAACCTCGTGCCGCTTGCAGCCCATGTCCTTGATCAGCTTATGAATGCCGCCCAGTTTCGTATGCGTTCTGTAGTTAATCATTGATTCGGCGGATATGTACATGCCGGCCGCGCTCAGCTTCTCGGAATTGATCAGCATCGTGTCGTACATCTTGTATGCCGTTTCCTTGGAGACAGGGCGAGCGCTATTCGCAAATCCTACCTCATAAAAGTCGTCCCCGTTCAAGTAATTGAACGAAATATGCATAACGTCCAGATAGGGCAGCATCTTCTCGTACCTGCCGATATCCAGCGTCAGATTGGAGTTGATCTGAGTCCGGATTCCCCGTTCCTTGGCGTACTTGAGCAGGGGAACAATCACGTTATCCACCGTTTTGCCCAAAAACGCCGGTTCACCGCCCGTCAAGCTGATCGTCTGCAGATGCTCTACCTCATCCAGCCGCTTCAGCATCGTATCCAGGGGCAGCATCGGGGCTTCCTTCATGACGAGCATATCACCGACAGCGCAATGCTCGCAGCGCATATTGCACAGATGCGTCACTGTCATTTCCACGCTGGTCAGCACGTGGCGGCCATGCTCGCGCAGGGAAGTTATCGGATCCCACGGATCATAACTCGGCGAAATAGGCCTTACGGCTGATGGAAACGGCTGTGCTGTATTACTCATGGTTCACTCACCTTATTTCTTTGAATTACCGATTCAGTCAGTACAACTTGCTTGGATGTACTCTACGGTTTTGATAATGTCCATTATGTGATTATAACATACCCAAACAGAAGGCTTCTGCTTGGTTCGGCTGGAAATCATCCGGCTTCCCCCCGTTTATCTGAACGTTCCTTGGAAGCAAGCTTAGATGCCGGAAACATCCATGCGGGACTCCACCAATTCGCTCTGCCCAGCATCTTCATGAATGCAGGCACAAGCAGCACCCGAATCACGGTCGCGTCCAGCAGAATGGCTGCTGTCAGGCCTAAACCGATCGCTTTCATCACTTCATTGTCCGTAAATACGAAGGCACCCACAACGACGGCCAGAATCAGAGCCGCGCTGGTAATCAGGCCGCCCGTACTCTCCAAGCCCTCGGCCGTGCTGAATTCGTTATCCCCCGTCCGTTCATAGTTCTCCATGATCCGCGAGAGCATCATGACTTCATAGTCCATCGATATGCCGAACACCACGCAGAATATCAGGACCGGCAAAAGCGCGAAGATGGACCCTGTAGAGGAAACGCCCAGCCACTCCGCACCAATGCCCTCCTGAAATACCCACACCACGATACCGAGTCCGGCGCCCAGGCTGAGCATGTTCATGACGCTGGCCTTTAAGGGGAGCACGATCGACCGGAATGCGAAGAGGAGGATGATATAAGTCACCGCAAATACGAATACCAGGACGTAGGAAATGTTCTGCTGGATGGCTTCCATGATGTCCAGTTTATACGCGGGGCTGCCGGTGACATAGGTCTTCAGTTCATTCGTATCCATGGTCCGCAGCGCTTGGACAAGCTGCATCGTGAGTGCATGGGATTCCTCATGCTCCGGAGTCACGGCAACGGCTGCCATATTTCCTCTGACAAAACGATGCTGCTCCAGCTGCTGGCGGATCTCTTGGCGGGACAGAACGTTTGATACTTCCTCCACCGAACCCCTGCCAACGCTCAGATAACTCTCTACCCGCTTCACGCCTGGCATGAGCCTGATTTCATCCGTGTACGCCTTCATCAGCTCGATGCTGTGCGGATCCGCATAGGAGGACGGAAGCTCCACCGCCACAACGATCGAATTCAATTGGCGTTCGTCATAAGCTTGCGTAAGCAGGTCGTGGCCATAACGGGATTCATAGGCGGGGGGCAGCACTTCGGCAGCGGGGATGGCAATGCTCATGTTTCGGACCGGATAGATCGCCACCAGCAGCAAACCGATCGCTGCTACAGAGATGGTCACGGGATGGGCCATAACAAAACCGGAGATCCTTCTCCACATACCCGAGGTCTGCCGGCCCCGAAGCGACCGGAGTTTGGCCGGAAAGAGAGGGAGCGCATCGATGCGGGGGCCCAGCATCCCCAATAAAGCCGGAAGAAGCGTGTTGCCGGCCAGCACCGAGAACAGCACGACGGTAATGCCGCCTATGCTGAAAGAGCGGAAGATCGGCAGGTCGATGAAACTCATCGCCACAAAACCGATCAACACGGCAGCACCCGAGAACATCACTGCTTTGCCGGCGGTTGCGCAAGTGATAGCCAGGGCGGATCCCACATCCCCGCTCCGTGTCCGCAATTCTTCTTTGAAGCGGCTAACGATCAGCAAGGCATAATCAATGCCTACGGCCAGACCCAGCATCGTGACGACATTCGGAAGAAAATTGCTGATCGAGCCGTCGGCCGAAGCGACAAAATACAGAATGCCCATCGTGACCACCACGCTGACAATTCCGGCGATTAAAGGAAGAAGCGCGGCAGTCAATGTGCCGAATACGACCGCCAGGATGAGCAAGGCTGCAGGAATGCCTATCATTTCCGCATGGATAATATCGCTCTTAACGGCTTGATTCATATCGGCGAAGATGGCGGTATTTCCCGTTATGTACGTATCCGCTCCCGTGATGTCGGGAACCGAATCTCTGATCTCTTCAAACTGCTGCAGGGCTTTCGAGGAATCCAGATCCAGCAGCACCGTCACGGATACGATATGATCCTGGCCGGCCTGATGAGCTGCGATATTCATATACATGTCCCTGACATATGGGCGGCCACGCAAAGGCGCAAGCTCCGTCAGTATCCGCCTCTGCGCCGTCCCTGCCGTCAGGTTCTCATCGTGTCGACTGACAACGACGATATCCAGCGAGGCTGCCGACAATCCCAGACCCTCCTCCAGCTTCTCGATTCCGATCTGGGCCGGGCTATCCTTCGGCGTAAACCCGTTATGCTGCAATATGGACGGCAGCTTGAACGCAAACGGAAGCAGCACGCAAAACAAAATAAGCCAGGTTACAACAATGGCTTTACAGTAGCGGTAAATCAGTCGCCCCCATGTATGCAGCAATGTTGCATGGCCGTTACGTCTCACGAGTCAACCTCCTTATGCTCCAGTTTGATCTATGGTGCTCTGTCCGATGCCGGCGATCATAACGGCCAGCGTCTCGGATAAATCCACTTCGTAAGGCGCGGATAACGGGGTGCCCTCGGCATCCGTCAATACGCGGACAACGGGTCGATGCGGCACATGGGCGTGGATCCTGGATACCACTCCATTCTCACCCGTATGCAATTTCACGGTGATCCCGGGAGGATATATCGCTACCCGATCCCGAAACATGGCCAGGAATGATTGTTCATACAGCGTTCCCGATCCGGCGTACATGACCTCCACCGCTTCGTGCGGCAGCAATGCAGGCTTGTACACCCGCTGCGTGGTCATCGCGTCGTAAGAATCCGTAATCGCGATCCATTTGGCGTATTCATGGATGTCAGGTCCCTTCAAAGCCCGGGGATAACCGCTGCCATCCAGGCGCTCATGATGTGACAGGGCGCAATGCGCCGATAACAGCGGAATGTTGGGCTCGTCCTTCAATATTTTGAAGCCGATCTCGGTGTGCTTCTGGACCTCGCGAAATTCCTCCTCGCTAAGCCGTCCTGGATGGTTCAGCAGCTTCTGGCTTATCCGCGTTTTGCCGATATCGTGCAGCAGGGCCCCCAGGCCGAGCACCCTCAGCTCTTCCCGGTTATACCCGTAAGACACGCCAAGAACCGTCGAGTAGACGCATACGTTCAGAGAATGACGGTACAGGTTGTAATCGTTCGTATTCATATCGGTCAGCAGCACCATGCCCTCATCATGCTCCGAAATTTCATCCATAATGGACTCCATCATCCCGGAGAACGTTTTGCCCAAATGAAGGAAGCTGCCTTTCAGAGCAGCCTGGCTCTCCAGGTTCTTGAAGCTGGTCCGAATCGATTGGATCGCCTGCAGCCGCGTCTCTTCGGTCAACAGTTCCGGAACCGTGATATCCTCCGTCATCGGATCCTCGATGTATACATACCCGAGTTCCAGCGTGCCCAGACGGCGGATCAGCCCGGCTGTCAGTTCCACGCCCTCGGCAAGCAGGATTAAACCGTCACTATTGTATATTTTCTTACCAAGAACCATGCCCGGCCTCAACGCGTTGATAGGTATAAGACGCAAAATCCGTCACTTCCTCTGCTATTCTGAAACTTGTGTGGGATATAGCGTCTAGTCTTCAGTGGATCACGATACGAAGAAGCCGGATCTCCTTCTTGTGTCTACTCCTGCTTAATGCATGATGAACAGCCAAAAAACGGCGGCGAGACCAAAACGGTAGATCGCAAAATGAGTAAGCTTTATCTTCTGTATGAGTTTCATGAAGGCCAAGACGACAAAATAAGCGACAACAAACGAAACGATAAAACCGGCTAGAAATACGCCGATCGTATCTAAAGTAAAATATCGGTAAGAATCCAGCAATTCATATCCCGATGCGGCACACATGATGGGAATCGCGATAATAAACGAGAAATCGGCCGATGCCTTATAACTCACGCCGCTAAGCATGCCCCCGGAGATCGTGGACCCCGAACGGGAAAAGCCCGGCCATAAGACGGATATGATCTGGTAGATCCCAATCAGAAAGGCCTGCTTATATGTCAAATCATCCATATCATGCGCGGTCACTTGGACTTTATGCTTATTGTACCATTCCGCAAAAATCATAAAAATGCCGCCGGCAACGAGCGCAAACAGCACCGTCTGCGCATGGAACAGGCTTTTGATGAAATCCCTCGCAAAAAACGCAACCAGCAGGGCCGGAGCAATCCCCAAAAATATATGCATCAGGTTCAATCGCCTCCGAGGCACTTTCCGGGTCAACGGCTCGCTTCGGCTCCACCCGAGCAGATTCAGAATCCGATTCCAATAAACTATCGCGATCGCCAAAATGGCTCCCAGCTGAATGACAACCTCAAACGTCTTCATGATCGGTGTTTGGTCATCGTAACCGAGCACCTTGGCCGTCAAAATCATGTGGCCCGTGGAAGACACCGGAATGAATTCGGTTAGTCCTTCCACGATCCCCAGTATGATGGATGTGATAAAATCCATGTCCTCCCCCTCCCCTTACCTTTGTCCTCCTCATATGTATGCTCGGCCAAAGGAAGTTAGTCGGGGGTTGTCAGGATATCCAGCGTGAAATCATGGACGCTTCAAGCGATCCGGGACGCGAAAGCTCGCTCCGCAGCAGGTCTCGAATAAACTCGGGCAGCATATAAACCGTATCCGTTCCAAGCGCCAGGGTCTCGTATCCGATTTTAAAAGTAAACATGTCGAGCGTTCCCACATGATATTCCCGCTGCCATTCCAGCGGTTGTCCCTTGAAGGAGATTTGCGTGATCTTCCGGTAAGGCTCTCCATCCTTGTCATATCGGATCTTTAATCCATCGACGGCCAGGCCCCCTAACAGATACCCGCGGAATCCGAAGCCCATGATCTTCTTCCCGCTAAACTCCGGAAGCAGACTCTCTTCAAGCGCCTGATAGATGTGTTCTCCCCGCAATTTCACGACACAGGGATTAATCGGTGACGGGCACAAACCATGCAGCATCCCGGTGCTGATTTCGCCCTCCGGCAGCGGTCCCAGCAGCTGCCCGGAATTGACGACCGCAATTTCGGCACCCGTGTGCTGCAGCACGGCCTGAGCCAACAGGTTCGCAAACGGCGATTCCTCCTCATAATGGATCGGCAGGCTGCGGTCGATTACGGCCACGGCTTCGGTTAACTTCTCCTTGGCCAGCTCATGATGTTTCAGGATGGCCTGCTCCACGATGGGCTCCATCAAGCTTTTATCCACAGGCAGCAAGGTTCCCTCTACGCAGGTAAACCGTTCACCAACGTCATTCCGCTCCATAACGAGGCGGCCTACGTATTGTCCGAATTTGCCCGCGCCGCATACGGCTGTCTTCCCGATCATTAGCGGCTCCTCAAGAATATGATGGGTATGGCCGCCAAGTATGACATCAATGCCTTCTACATGTTCTGCTAATCTTTTATCAATCGTTAGTCCTAAATGGGATAAAACGATAACGATATCACACTGGCCCTGAAGCGCTCGAACCTGTTCGGCAATGGCCTCCACCGGGTCTCCTGCTTCCCAGCCTAACAATTGATAAAATCCTGCAAAAGCTGCCGTCGCGCCGGTGAGCCCGATCGAAATGCCATCCCGCTCCAGGATCACATGCCGTTTCATCCATGATGGAGGACTGCCGCTCTCCGTCTCCCTGATGTTGCAGCAAACGACGGGGCACTGCAGTCCGGCATATACATGCTCCAGAACATCGTACGAAATGGTCAGGCCTTCGTTATTGCCGATCGTAATCGCGTCGTATCCTGTCAAATTAATGACATCCACATTTGCTTGCCCCATCGAGCCTTCGGTTTCCACCGATGCGCGATCCATATGGTCTCCGATATCCAGCACGATCGACTTATCGCCGGCAGCCGTCTTTTCCCGGGAAATAAGTGCCGCCACATTGCTCATCATCTCGAAATGGCTGTGTATATCGTTGGTATATAATATGGTCAGCTTTTGTTTATTGCTTTTAAGCCCCATCTGGCGGCCCCCTCCCAAGTTACTTTTACGATAATTTCCGGTCTTACAAGCATAACATTTTAGCGAAGAATATGGTATATTGTAGCCCATAAGAATTACGAGGTGATCAAAATGTCGACAACCATTTCCATACTGCTATTCGCCGGATTAGCCGATCGCATCGGCACGGCTTCACTTGCATTCAGCGTACCCGCCCTCCCCCTTACTACCGGGGATTTGAAGCTGCTTCTTAGCGAGGCTTATCCTGATGCCCAGTCCCAGATTGCCACGGCCTTCGTTGCGGTCAATCAAGAATATGCGCTGCCGGATCAGCTTATTCAGAGCGGGGACGAGGTGGCTCTGATTCCGCCTGTGTCCGGCGGGGACGGAACCAACCTGCAGGACACAGGCTCCAGTTCCTCGTCAGACGGAACGTGCACCATCACCTGCCACCGGCTGTCCGTGGAAGAAACCATCGCCAAAGTGCATGATGATAACCATGGCGCAACGCTTTCCTTTGTAGGCACGACGCGGGAGATAACCGGTCAGATGCGAACGGTAACGCTGGAGTATGAAGCTTACATTCCGATGGCCCTGAAAGAAATGCAGCAAATCTGCATGGACATCCACGGCCGATGGCCCGGCACGAAATGCGCGATTTCCCACCGTATCGGTACGGTCGGAATCGGGGAAACCAGCGTCGTTATCGCCGTATCTTCACCGCATCGGGAAACATGTTACGAAGCAAGCCGATATGCCATCGAGCAGTTGAAGCGATCCGTTCCGATCTGGAAGAAGGAGATATGGGACGATGGATCCGAGTGGAAAGGGGCGCAGACCGGACCCTGGGACCCAATGGCTAGGCAATAAGTCGCGATTATATCATTGTAAAACCATAATTTTCTTGCTAAGATAGTTTTGATCTTTTTACTTATATAAGGGCAAGAGGTGCAATGATTTGAGAGTACATGTCACGGACCTGAAACCCGGTGATCAAATACAGCAGGATGCTTACAACACTAACGGCGTTCATGTTCTGCAAAAAGGAGCTTTGCTACGTTCAGAGGATATATCCAAGCTATTGCAGCACGGCATCGATTACATAGAAATACGGCCGCGCGCGCTGTCCGTATCCCTCGATCCGTTATCTGAAATTTCGGACTCGTTCAACAAGGTTAAACCTCACTTTAACCTTGCGTTTGACGGATGCTCCGCCTTATTTACGGAAGCATCCCAATCCGGAAAGTTCAATGAATCCCTTGTAGACGATGTTTTCCAGCCACTGGTCGGCTCGCTGAACGAGCATACGGATGTGGTATCCCTGCTTCTGCTGTTTAATGGAACAGACGATTATACCTACAGGCATTCCATTCAAGTAGGGATGCTATCCTACTACATCGCGGATTGGATGGGTTACTCCGGCAAGGAAGCCTATGAAATCGGCAAGGCAGGCTATCTCCATGATATCGGCAAGAGTAAGATTTCAAGGGATATCCTGGACAAGCCCGGCAAGCTGACCCCCGAGGAATTCGAGGAAGTGAAGCTGCACACCATCTATGGTTACGAGATGATCGCCGAATCCATGGATGACAAGGTGACCGCCATGGTCGCGCTTCAGCACCATGAACGGGATGACCGTTCGGGCTATCCGCGAGCGCTCCATGCAGACCAGATTCATCCGTACTCTCATATTTGCGCGGTAGCCGATGTCTACAGCGCCATGACAACGAACCGGGTCTATCAGTCCAAGCAGCAGCTGCTAACCGTTCTGCGCGAGCTGTACAGTCTCAGCTTCGGGAAGCTGAACGGCAAGCCGACGCACGCTTTCATTCAGCAGATGCTGCCGAATTTCATCGGCAAAAAGGTTCTGCTGACGACGGGCGAATCCGGCATCATCGTCATGAACCATCCTTCGGATTACTTCCGTCCGCTTGTAAAGACCGATGATCGTTTCATCGACCTCTCCAAGGAATATCATACCGAGATTCAAGAGATTCTGTTGTGACCTGTGTTCCTAAAGATAATCCGGAAGCTGCTAAATCGCTTGCTTCCCTGCTCGAATAACCAGTATTGCCGTCAGCCTTGAGGCTGGCGTTTTTAGCGTCTGCCTTGTGACGTTTTTCACATCAAATCTTATTGGATTTTGGCACAATCGAAGACGTATCCAACCGGCCTGTGCAATCTATAAATCTCTTCGTCCGCGTCTCGGTGCCATTCCCATAAACGTTCAAGCACAAAAAAAAGAGCGAATCACCCATCCCTGAGTGATTCGCTCCTGTCTTCATATGAACTACTTAGCCGATGGAACCTTCCATCTCGAACTTGATCAGGCGGTTCATTTCAACGGCATACTCCATCGGAAGTTCTTTGGTGAACGGCTCGATGAAGCCCATAACGATCATCTGCGTAGCTTCGTCTTCCGTAAGTCCGCGGCTCATGAGGTAGAACAACTGATCCTCGGATACCTTGGAGACGGTCGCCTCATGCTCCAGCGTAATGTTGTCGTTCTTGATTTCGTTGTAAGGAATCGTATCGGACGTCGACTCATTATCGAGAATGAGCGTATCGCACTTAATGTTCGCTTTCGCGCCTTCCGCATTGCGGCCGAACGAGGCGAGACCGCGGTATGTTACTTTACCGCCATGCTTACTGATCGATTTCGATACGATCGTGGACGTCGTATCCGGCGCCAGGTGGAGCATTTTCGCCCCAGCGTCCTGATGCTGGCCTTTGCCCGCAACCGCGATGGAAAGCACCATCCCTTTGGCACCGCGTCCTTTCAGGACGACAGCAGGGTATTTCATCGTCAGCTTGGAGCCGATGTTACCATCCACCCATTCCATCGTTGCGTTCTCTTCCGCAACCGCGCGCTTGGTAACGAGGTTGTAGATGTTCGGTGCCCAGTTCTGAATCGTCGTGTAGCGAACACGCGCGTTCTTTTTGCAGATGATCTCAACCACGGCACTGTGAAGCGAGTTCGTGCTGTAGATCGGAGCCGTACAGCCTTCAACGTAATGCACGAAGCTGTCCTCGTCGGCAATGATCAGCGTGCGTTCGAACTGACCCATGTTCTCGGAGTTGATCCGGAAGTAGGCTTGCAGCGGAATTTCGCACTGTACGCCTTTCGGCACATAGATGAAGCTTCCGCCGGACCATACCGCACTGTTCAAAGCTGCGAATTTGTTATCCGTCGGAGGTACGACCGTTGCAAAGTACTCTTTCAGAATCTCCGGATGCTCTCTAAGAGCCGTATCGGTATCCATGAAGATAACGCCTTGATCCTCCAGATCCTTTTGCATATTATGGTAGACCACTTCGGATTCGTACTGCGCGGATACGCCCGCCAGGAACTTCTGCTCCGCTTCCGGAATCCCCAACTTATCGAAGGTTTCCTTGATCTCGGTCGGTACTTCCTCCCACGTCTTGCCTTGCTTATCGGAAGGTCTTACATAATACTGGATATCGTTGAAATCCAGCTCGTCGAGATCGCCGCCCCAACGAGGCATCGGCATTTTCTCGAACTGCTCCAGAGCCTTCAAACGGAATTCCAGCATCCATTCCGGCTCGTTCTTGATTTTGGATATTTCCGTAACGACTTCACGCGTCAAACCTTTACCGGTTTGGAAAATAGCCTTGTGCTCGTCACGGAAACCATATTTATACTCTTCCATTTCTGGCGCTTTTTTAGCCATTTAACTTACCTCCCTATCGATCTGTTCATTCGCTTACTTCGCGTCAATTCCTTTTCGGAGTGCGTTCCAAGCAAGTGTTGCGCATTTAATGCGTGCAGGAAACTTGTTAACACCGGATAGGGCTTCAATATCCTCGTACTCGTCAAAATCCACTTCATCGCCTTTCATAAGGGAAGAAAAGCGGTCCGCCAAACTGATGGCTTCGTCCAGCGTTCTTCCTTTTACGGCGTCCGTCATCATCGAAGCGGAAGACATGCTGATGGAGCAGCCTTCCCCCGTATATTTGGCATCGGCGACCACGCCGTTCTCTACCTTAAGCTGCAAGGAAATGCGATCTCCGCAAGTCGGATTGTTCAAATCGATGGTTACCGCATCTTCTTCAAACTTGCCGCGATTGCGGGGGTTCTTATAATGATCCATGATGACACGTCTGTACAAATCGTCAAGTTGCATCGCCAAAATACTCCTTTGTCTGGATTAAGGCGCTAACTAATCGATCAACGTCCTCTTCTGTATTATACAGATAAAAGCTCGCGCGTGCCGTGGAAGATACTTTTAACCAACGCATAAGCGGTTGACAGCAATGATGTCCTGCACGAATCGCAATCCCCTGGGCATCCAAAACGGTTGCCACGTCATGCGGATGAACGTCTCCAAGATTGAATGTGATAAGGCCCACTTTACGCTTACGGGGACCGTAAATGGAGATGCCTTCGATCTCGGAGATCCGGTCCATGGCGTAGTTCGCAAGCTGAGCCTCATGCCGTTCGATGGCGTCCATTCCGATTTCCTCCAGGAAATCGATCGCGGCGCCAAGTCCGACAGCTCCTGCAATGATGGGCGTGCCGCCCTCAAACTTCCAAGGGAGCTCCTTCCAGTTCGATTCGTACAACCCGACGTCATTGATCATCTCTCCGCCGAATTCGATCGGCTCCATTGATTCCAGCAGCGCCTTCTTGCCGTATAATGCGCCGATACCTGTTGGAGCACACATCTTGTGTCCGGACAAAGCGTAGAAATCGCAGTCCAGGTCCTGAACGTCCACTTTCATGTGCGGCGTGCTTTGCGCCCCGTCCACCACGATAACGGCACCGTGCCGATGCGCGATTTCCGCGATTTGTTTAACGGGATGCACGACGCCCATGACGTTGGACACGTATGCGATGGCTACGACTTTGGTCCGTTCGGTCACCAGTTCCTCTACATCTTCGACACGGATCGTGCCGTCAGGCTGCAAAGGAATATATTTCAGCGTAGCGCCGACGGCGATGGCCGCCTGCTGCCACGGAATGAGATTGCTGTGATGCTCCATTTCCGTCAGGACGATTTCATCCCCAGGACCGCAAACGGAGCGTGCGTAGGATGAAGCCACCAGATTCAGGGCCGTCGTCGTTCCGCGGGTGAATATAATCTGCTCCGAACTCTCGGCATTTATGAAACGGGCAACCTTCTCCCTGGCTCCTTCATAAGCATCGGTAGCACGGCTCCCGAGCGTATGAACTCCGCGGTGCACATTGGAGTTCTCCCATTCGTAGTACCGCTTGACGGCATCTATGACCACCTGCGGCTTTTGCGATGTCGCGGCATTGTCGAGATATACCAGCGGATGTCCGTTGATCTCCTGGTGAAGAATGGGAAATTGCTCACGGACGGAGGCGATCATTGTCCCAGCTTCCTTTCAACGAGCCCCTGCAGCTGGTCGCGAAGTCCCTCGAGCGGAATTTCGCTGACAACCGGAGCCAAGAAGCCGTAAATAATCAGGGATTCTGCAACGGATCGGGAGATGCCGCGGGACATCAGGTAGTAAATTTGCTCCCGGTTCACTTGTCCTACGGACGCTGCGTGACCGGCCGTTACGTCGTCCTCATCGATCAACAGAATCGGGTTCGCGTCGCCGCGGGCTTTCGGGCTGAGCATCAGAACGCGTTCGGTCTGCTGTCCGTCCGCCTTCGTTGCTCCCTTCTCGATCTTGGTAATGCCGTTGATGATGGCTTGTGCTTCTTCGCGCATGACCGCACGGGTGATCATCTGGGATGCGGAGCTCTTGCCGAAATGCTTCGCTTGCGTGGTGTAGTTGATCTTCTGGGATCCGGAACCTACCGCAATGATTTTAGCATCGGATGTCGAGCCGTTGCCCTTCAGAATGCTCATGGTGTCGCTGGCTGTATCGCCATCGTTCATCTCGCCGACGATCCACTCGATCGAAGCGTCGTTGTCAAGCACCGCGCGGCGGAACGTGACATCCGTTGCTTCTCCGGCCAATTGGTGAACGGATGCGTAACGCACCTTCGCGCCGTTCTTAGCAAACACTTCCACCACGCCGTTATGGGTTACCGGCGCAGTCAGGAAATCCGATACGTAGTTGTCTACATAAGTAATCTGACTGTTCGCTTCGGCTACGACCAGCACATGCGGAGCAAACGTGGCTTCAGCATCGTCGGTCAGCATGACCGCTTGCAGCGGAACATCGACCTCCACATTCTTGGGAACGTAGAGGAATACTCCGCCGTTCCATACGGCAGCGTGCAGAGCGGCCATGGCGTGCTCATCGCTCTTAAGCGCTTGGTGCAGATAAGGTTTAACCAAATCCGCGTGTTCTTTAACCGCTGTTTCCAAATCGGTGAAAATCACGCCTTTGGCTGCGAGTTCCGGTGCCAGGCTTGCATATACGGTTCCGGAATTGCGTTGAATAACCAAACCGCCTTCTCTCGAGCCTTCGACAAGTTTGGCCACATGCTCAGGCAATTCGTCAAGGGACGCGAGTTTATTGCTCTCTTTATATTCACCGTAGCTGTGGATGTTCCAACGCTCGATGCGTTGTTTCTCCAGCTTGGGCAGTTCCAACTGGCCGGCCAGTTCCAGGGCTGCCAGACGGCTGTCTGTAAGCCAAGCCGGCTCCTGTTTACTTTCGGACAATGCCTTCAGAGCCTCAGCGTTGACCGGAAGAATGGTTTGTGTAGTCATATCGTTTCCTCCTCCCGTCTATTTACGCGTCTTGACCTACAGTTTCATCGGTAATGCCCAGCTCTTCCTTGATCCAGTCGTAACCTTCCGCTTCCAGACGCTCAGCCAGCTCAGGGCCGCCGGATTTCACGATGCGCCCTTGCATCATAACGTGAACGTAATCTGGCGTGATATAGTTAAGCAAACGCTGGTAGTGGGTAATGATCAAGAAACCGCGCTCTTCGGACTTCATGGCATTTACGCCGTTCGCCACGATTCTCAAAGCATCGATATCCAGACCGGAGTCGATTTCGTCAAGCACGACGATTTTCGGATCCAGCATCATCATTTGCAGAATTTCATTACGCTTCTTCTCACCGCCGGAGAAGCCTTCGTTCAGGTAACGGTGAGCAAACTCGGGATTCATCTCGAGCTCTTTCATTTTGCCTTCCATTTGACGAATGAACTTGATCAGGGAAATCTCGTTGCCTTCGCCGCGGCGTGCATTGATGGAGCTCCGCAGGAAATCGGAGTTCGTCACGCCGGCGATTTCGCTCGGATATTGCATGGCCAGGAACAGGCCAGCGCGTGCGCGCTCGTCTACTTCCATCTCCAGCACGTCTTCATCGTCGAGGAATACTTTACCTTCGGTTACTTCATATTTAGGATGACCCATCAACGCGGAAGCCAACGTACTTTTACCCGTTCCGTTTGGTCCCATGATGGCATGAACTTCTCCGCCCTTCATCTCAAGGTTGATCCCCTTCAGGATCTCCTTGCCTTCGATCGTTGCTTTCAATCCTTCAATGACAAACTTGGTTGACATATTAGATTCCCTCCGTTGAATAGGTAGTGTATTTGTTGTCCCATATGATAACAGGATTGTACGCCCTGATTTCATAAAATAAAAAGTAATTCTTTATTTATAATCATTCTAAACTGATTATCAATGATTCTCAAGCCATTTTATAATAAAAAATGACGTATTTCAACCGGACAAGCCTTTTGGAGACAACATTCAGACAACTGTAACCATTAAAAACAGGCTTGGCCGATTAACCGGCCAAGCCTGTTTCATTCTGCCCTTTTCATCCGCCGTATATGCTGATGCTCCCCGTGTCGCCACAGCATCTAGGCAACGGCGTAAGCCGCGCGTCGTCAGACGGTGTTGGGGGACACATAAGCTATGAGACTCGTTAACAAGCTGCCTCAAGCTGCAGCGAATATACGGAATGAATGGGGATATCATTCTATAGGAATCACGCTTTATCCAAGGTAAGAGCGCAGCATCCACATATGCTTCTCAAGATCGGCCTTGAACCCGGTGAACATGTCCGCTGTCGGCGCATCTCCGGCTTCCTCGGCCATTTCGATGCCTTCCGCCAATTCCTCGGATACGGTAGCAAAGTCCTCGACCAAGGCCTGTACCATGCCGCGGGTATCCTCGTTGCCGGAGGCCTCCTGAACGGTCGCAAGCTCCAGATATTCTTTCATCGTTGCAGCCGGCTTGCCTTTGATCGAAAGCAGGCGTTCCGCAACCTCATCCATTTTAAGCGTGATTTCGTCATAAAGTTCTTCGAATTTAACATGAAGGGAGTAGAACTGCTCTCCGGTTACATACCAGTGATAGTTGTGAAGTTTGACGTAGAGCACGTTGAAGTTCGCAACCTGCTGATTGAGCAATTGCTCCAGACTTGCGTTTTTCGTTTTTCCTGCAGCTTTGCCAGATGTAGTTTTTGCCATGGTTTATCCCTTCCTTTTCTATATGAAATGCACCCTGTACTGCGTCAAAGGAACATTCGGCAGATCGGTGTATCCCCATTGTAACTGGAACCATCTGCTAATGCTATTCCTTCATTAATATATGAGTACATCCTGTGCTTGGGCGTCTATTTGTAGTTTACCCTCAGGACTGCGAAGCGAATCAGGTTCGGTTAACCTTGAGACTTGCCAAAAAATTATACAAAATTCGCGAAAAAACGTTATACTAAGTAATACCAAGCAAAAAAGTTGGCTTTGTTTTTCTTCTATTTTATTTGGGGGTGACCATCCATGTCTGCATATCATCCGCTGAACGCGGACGAAGCGATACAATTAGCTAAAAGTATACCGGGCCGGTTCCCGGACCATGCCGAACTCGAATGCCGCGAAATCGGCGACGGCAATCTCAATCTGGTGTTTCATGTCACCGCCAAAAATACGGCTGATAGTATCATTATCAAGCAAGCTGTTCCTTATGCAAAAGTCGTAGGCGAATCCTGGCCGCTGTCTCTCGACCGCGCGCGCATCGAGCGTCTCGCCCTGGAGACGGAGTACTCCCTGTGCCCTGACCTCGTGCCGAAAGTATACGGCTATTCGGATGAGCTCGCCTACACCGTGATGGAAGACTTGAGCGAGTACACCATCATGCGCAAAGGCCTTATCGAAGGCATCGCCTATCCCAAGTTCGCGGAGCATATCGGCCGGTTTTTGGCCAGAACCCTGTTCTATACATCGGATCTGGGCATGAACCAGCAGCAGAAGAAGGAACTTGCCGGCCGTTTCGTTAATCCGGATCTATGCAAAATTACCGAGGACTTAATCTTTGAGGATCCATACCGCGAATCCGCCAACAACAACTATGAACAGAGCATTGCCGATGAAGCGGAAGCCCTTCGCGCCGACCTGCCGCTTCACTTCGAAGTCGCGCTGCTGCGCCATAAGTTTCTGACCCATGCGCAAGCTCTGCTCCACGGGGATCTGCATACGGGCAGCATCTTCGTCACGCCGGAATCCACCAAGGTGATCGATCCGGAATTCGCATATTTCGGCCCGATGGGATTCGATATCGGCGCGGTGATCGGCAACCTCCTGCTCAACTACGCTGCACAGCCTGGCTGGAGCGGGGACGAGCAGACGCTGGCCGCCCGGGAAGCCCGACTCCTCGAGATGGCGAGCAGCGTTTGGAACCATTTCGAGAACAACTTCCGCTCGCTGTGGAACGATGATCTCTTGGACGAGATGTCCCGCACGCCAGGCTATCAGGACCATTATGTGTCGCAGATTTTGAAGGACGCCGCAGGATTCGCGGGCTGCAAAATGATTCGGCGCATCGTCGGATTGTCCCATGTTGCGGACATCGACACCATAGCGGACGATAAGGCCAGAGAAGCAGCACAGCGCAAAGCGCTCGCCATCGGCAAAAATCTCGTGCGCCATCACCGCAGCATCAAATCCTTCGAGGACATACTGACCTTGATCACGCAAGCATCCAAAGGAAATGAGGTATCGATATGAGCGGTATGACTACCGGCAATACCAGCACCTATGAACCGCTAAGCTCGGTTTACTGGGGAGGAGACCATCTGGTCCTTCTGGATCAGCGCTTGCTCCCGGAAGAGATCGTCTATCTTAAGCTCTATACGCCAGAGGATGTCTGGGAAGGGATTCACTCCATGAAAGTCCGCGGCGCACCGGCGATCGGCATCGCGGCAGCATTCGGCGCCGTTCTCGGGGGAATGCAGGTGGAAGCCGATGGTCGCGAGGATTGGCTTCAGCAAGTCGCAAAAACCTGCGCTTATCTCGCAACGTCCAGACCGACGGCCGTCAATCTGTTCTGGGCGCTGGACCGCATCAAGCTTGCAGCCGAGAAGCTGGCTTCGGCATCGGATCTCGACACGGCCGGTCTGAACGCGGCGCTGCTCGCCGAAGCCGAGGCCATCCGGGCCGAGGACGAGGATGTATGCCGCCGCATCGGCGAGAACGCGCTGCCGTTCTTCCGGGACGGCATGGGCGTTCTCACCCACTGCAATGCGGGGGGATTGGCGACCGCCAAATACGGGACCGCCCTGGCGCCAATGTATCTGGCCCATGAGCAGG
The DNA here is from genome assembly GCF_041954005.1 of Priestia sp. BR_2. NCBI lineage: Bacteria > Bacillati > Bacillota > Bacilli > Caryophanales > Bacillaceae > Priestia > Priestia sp. BR_2. The sequence continues at coordinate 159,688 of NZ_JAVFHM010000312.1, forward strand.
GCCTGAACATCAAGGTGTTCGCGGATGAGACGAGACCCGTTCTGCAAGGTGCCCGCCTAACCGCCTTTGAACTCCAGCAGGCCGGCATCGACGTCACGCTGCTGGCAGACAACATGGCCGCCATGGTCATGTCCAAAGGTTGGATACAAGCGGTTATCGTCGGTACGGATCGCGTAGCCGCAAACGGCGATGTCGCCAACAAAATCGGTACGTATGGGGTCGCGGTTCTGGCGAAAGCCCATGGCATCCCTTTTTATGTGGCGTGCCCGTTGTCCACGATCGACCTGAATACGAAGACGGGTGCCGATATTCCGATTGAGGAGCGGCCGGCGGAAGAAATCACGGAAGGTTTCGGCAAGCGCACCGCACCACAAGGCGTCAAAGTGTACAACCCTGCCTTCGACATTACGCCGAACGAATACGTGACGGCGATCATAACGGAAAAAGGCGTCGTGCAAGCACCTTACGAAGAGAGCTTGAAAAACTTATTCGAATAAGCCGCTGCAAGATTTCACGCCATCGACGAACAAACGGACAAAAGGCCCCCGCCGATTGTCCGTTTGTTCTCTTTGATGGCGTTTCGGCGCATTTTTTCCCCTGTGAAGGTGACAAAAGCATCGCTTATCTCATTAAAAAAAGAGCGATCCGCACCGGAATCACTCTTGTACCGCTTAAGCCTGCTGGGCTCAGATCATCCGCAGGATCGCATCCTTGCCGGCGAGGCCGGGATGAATGCCCCACTTCTCCGCCTCCAAGGTTACCGATTCCAGCGGTGCCTCCAGCAGCTGCTCCAATGTGCGAACCCCCACGGCTCTCCCGGCAATAATCTTGCGGTCTGCAAGCTGTTCGTTCAGAAGGCCCACATCGAGGGCACCGCACATAATATAACCGCGGGAAGTGTATACAGCCAGCAGCGTAGTTTTCGGAAGTTTGACCTCGACGCCCATAACGGTATGTCCTTCAATCTCGATCGGCAGTAAAGTCACCAATATAAACAATCCTCCCCTCACATCGGCTTAGAATTATGTTTATTCTCTTTAAACCGACATGGTGCGAATGTCTCTGATATTGCGCAAGGGCGCCTTATGTTTATGGTGCGAACGTCTCTCGATTTAATAGAATAAAAATGAAATATCCGTGACATTAGGACTATGAAAATTCGAAAATTATGGTATATTTGATTCAGAAGAAAACCTTGAAAGCTGGTGAATGATAAAAGCTATGAACACAATTCCTGTCACCGATGATAACGGCTTTTTATTCAACGTTGATATTCTGGTCAAGAGTCCCTCCAACGCACTGGCTTTGCAATATTTGCTGGAAATGCTGAACGACAAGGCCGAAGTCGTCGATTTCCGGATTAAGTCCGGAATGGAACTTGGAGAAATTATCAACACCTTGGTCCAAGCCAAGAAAGATTCCGTTATTAGCAATGCCTCCCGGAAGATGGCTTCTTCCACGACTCAGCACGTGAAACCTGCTCCGCCTGCGATATCCTCGCCGGAAAAAAAGATCGCTGCAAGCGCACCTCCTGTCCAAACTCCACTCGCCGGAAATGATCCCTTTGAATGGATTAAAGTATACAGTAAGGACAATCGCCTTGTTCGCCTGACAACCAACCGCCACGGTAAGCAGACAAGCCTACCCTGCCGAATACTCAATTATGACGAAAGCAATTTCCTGGTCAACGTCTATCATGTCGATGAGAAGCAGGTATATACCTTCAAACTCAATGAAATCGACGAGTTCAGCGTGAGCTGAGTCGGCAGTATATTATAGGTATGTAAAAACGGCATCGCCGCCCTTTATCAGGGATCGGTGAAGCCGTTCTTTTTTTGAGTGCTATTTTTTACGGGACAGCGCCGAGGACATCAGGATCAGCCAGCCTGCGATAAAGGATACGCCGCCGATCGGCGTAATCGCCCCTAGCCATTTGATGCCGGATATACTTAACACGTAGAGACTGCCGGAAAAAATAACGGTTCCCGCGATGAATAAAGCCCCCGCCCAAAACAGCTTCCGGGATTCGCCCAGCACCTTGGCCACAATCCCCGTAATCAGGACCGCCAGTCCGTGAATCATATGATAGTGGACGCCCGTCTCATAGGTGGCAAGCTCGTCCGGCGTAATGATATCCTCCAGCATATGGGCGCCGAATGCCCCAATGGCGACGGACAATGCCATCAGGATCGAGCCCCATGCGATGAAAGCACGACTCATGTTTTTTTCAACCCCTTTTGTCAGCGGACACCCGTGTCCATATGTAATCATGTTAAGTTTAACGGATTCGCGTACGCTTTTCCACCGGCGTGCAAGCGCTTTGGACTTGATTTCAGGGCCATTTTGTGAAAGATTAATAAGGATGTCTTTTATTTCGAAACCGCATGGACCCATTAAGAATGAATCTCAAGTTAGGAGCGATTATGTACATGGATCAACAATCACCTTCCTCCCCATCCGAGGGGCAAGATTCGCCCAAGCGACCTAAAACCACCTTCATTCCTCCCGAGGACAGAAAGAACTCCCGCTTCGGCATTGCATCATTCATTCTGTCGATCGTGACGCTGCTTGGTTATATTCTGCTCGGCGCGCTCGGCACCACGATGATTGAACCTTACATGACGGAAAACGGGCCGATCCTGGAGCCGACGCAGGAAACGCTTGAAGCGATGACCACGCTGGCGGCCGTTTTCATTCTCGTGATGATCATCAATATCGTCGGCCTGGCGCTTGGCATTGTCGGCTGCTTCTCTAAGACGCGCAAGCGTGCCGTCGCGGTCATTGCCACCATCGTGAACGGCGTAGTCATCGTCACCATCGGCGCCCTTTTCCTATTCGTATTAAGCGCATAAGGATTACGTACCAGGACACTTGCCTGATCCATTTCAGGTTAAGTGTCTTTTTCATGGCAAACACGGATTCACACTCACATATCGCTCTTTCTCCCGAATATAATGAGATACTACAGCCGAAAAGACGGCAACCGTGTCAAGGCTACACTTGGGAGGTGACTGTCCGTGCAAAATGAAGACGCTCTGTCGTTTGTCGTATCCCGTGAAGACTGGTCGCTGCACCGCAAAGGCTATCAGGATCAGGTACGTCATCAGCATAAAATCCGCGAAGTGATCAAACGCAACCTGCCCGACCTTATTACTGAGGAAAACATTATTTTGTCCGACGGAAAGCAGATCATTAAAGTTCCGATCCGAAGCCTTGACGAATACCGTTTCATCTACAATTACCAGAAGCAAAAGCATGTCGGTCAAGGCGACGGTGACAGTCAGGTTGGGGACGTCCTTGGACGCGACCCTTCAGCGGCCCAGCCCGGAAAAGGAGAATCGGCCGGTGACCAGGCGGGACAGGATATTGTGGAAACCGAGGTCAGCCTGGAAGAGCTGGAGAATATGCTGTTTGAGGAGCTGGAGCTCCCGCTGCTGCAGCCCAAGGATAAAGAGCAGATCGAGACGGAGTCCATCGTGTTCAACGACATCCGCAAAAAAGGCATCATGTCCAACATCGATAAGAAACGCACCATCCTCGAGAATCTGCGCCGCAATGCGAGGGACGGCAAGCCCGGCATCCACGGCATCAGTCCGGACGACCTGCGCTACAAAACCTGGGACGACACCGTCATACCGGAATCCAATGCGGTCATCATCGCCATGATGGACACTTCCGGTTCCATGGGTTCCTTCGAGAAATACTGCGCGCGCAGCTTTTTCTTCTGGATGACCCGTTTCCTCCGCAAGCAGTACGAGAAGGTGGAAATCGTGTTTATCGCCCACCATACCGAAGCGAAGGAAGTGACCGAAGAGGAGTTCTTCACGCGCGGCGAAAGCGGGGGTACGATATGTTCATCCGCGTATCAGAAGGCGCTGGATATCATTCATCACCGGTACCCTCCTTCCAAATACAACATCTATCCCTTCCATTTCTCGGACGGCGATAATCTCACATCCGATAATGAACGCTGCGTCAAACTCATCGGGGAGCTGCTGAAGGTGAGCAACATGTTCGGTTACGGCGAGGTCAATCAATACAATCGCAGCAGCACGCTGATGTCGGCGTATAAAAATATCAAGCTGGACCAATTCATGTACCATGTCATAAAGGACAAAGGGGAAGTGTACGAGGCGCTCAAGACCTTTTTTCGGAAACGGCAAGGAGCCGCTACCTGATTTTAAAGTCGATAAGTGAAAGAAAAAAATAAATATCGGATGACCTGGACACTGGAGGAGGCAGGGACCTCCTCTTTCTTATGGCCTCCTGCGATACGGCTAACAGCCCGTTGCCGAATAATGGATATGTCAAGCATAACGGCTTGTCATTTCAAATGAAAAATCTGTCTTATTATTGACATCACAATGTAGCCGTAGGTTCATTTTTTTGTCACCTTCTGTTTTTCCAAGGATGGTAGTATTAGCTATGACATCTTGTTGCAGGATATTACAGGATTCGATAACGTCTCCTGCATATGAAATATCCTCCTATAAAGGAAAGGGAAGGTTTACCATGTTCCAAATGACACATCGACTATCCAGCACCCAGACGTTTGAGAATATGTCCTACATATTATCGCAGCGGCTGTTACAGGGCGGCATGAGCGCAGATCCCTCGAGAGGAGTGATCTTCCGTGCCGATATCCGATAAACCACATTCACGTTACATGCCCGGTCTTGACGGACTGCGGGCCCTCGCATTAATCGGTGTGATGGGATACCACTGGAATTTTGGTTTTGCAGGCGGCGGGTTTCTCGGGGTAAGTTTATTCTTCGTATTGTCCGGTTACCTCATTACGGATATTTTGGCTTCGCAATGGCATCATCATAGACGGATTGATCTCAAAGATTTTTGGATACGGAGATTCCGGCGTCTCCTGCCGGCGATGCTGCTCATGCTGTTCATCCTTGTGGTATGGGTAACGCTGTTCGACCGGTCAAGATTGGCTACGCTTCGAAGCGAAGTGCTCGGAGCGGTTACGTACATAAGCAACTGGCAGTTTATTTTTCAGCAGCAATCCTATTTTGAATCGTTTGGCCCGCCTTCTCCGCTGGGGCATTTCTGGTCGCTAGCGGTGGAAGAACAGTTCTACCTGCTGTGGCCGGTTATCATGCTGGCGGCGCTCAAGCTGTTTCCCCGCCGAGGGCAGCTCTTTGCGTTCATTGCCGCCGGTGCCGCGATTTCCGCGCTCCTCATGGCCGTGATCTATCAGCCGGGCGACGATCCGAGCCGGGTTTACTACGGCACGGATACCCGGGCGTTCGGCCTGCTGATCGGAGCGGGGCTGGCCATCGTATGGCCCAGCTGGAAGCTGTCCTCCCGCGCTTCAAGAGGCATCCGCTATAAACTCAACATGACGGGCGCCGCGGCAATGCTTATCATTCTCTACATGATGTGGCAGGTGGACCGTTACGACGCATTCCTGTATCAAGGAGGCATGTTCCTCTTTTCCTTGGCTGCTGCCGTGCTCATAGCGGTGCTGGCCCACCCTGCGGCTTCCATTAGCCGCTTGTTAAGCTGGAAGCCGCTGCTGTGGATCGGCGTTCGTTCCTATGGCATCTACTTATGGCATTACCCGGTCATGATCCTGACCTCGCCTGATTCCGGCGCTAGCGATCTCAGTTTGCTTCAGACTGCGCTGCAAATCACCGCAAGCGTTCTGCTGGCCGCGCTATCCTGGAAGTATGTCGAAGAACCGATACGGCATGGCGGGCTTAAAAAATTATGGCTTAAAGCCCGCTCGCTTCGCCGCCGTCCGGCTTCGATTTCGTTAAGAGGCTGGATCGTGTCCCTGAGCTCTCTTATGCTGATCGGCATATTCTGTTCGGGGATGATGAGCAGCGTGTCCTCTGCAAGAACGGTGGGCGATATCGCTGCCATGCTGAACATCGATGACCCTGCTCCGGAGGAAGCGGCTCAGACTCCAAGCACCGAGTCTGCTACGGCCAAACCGCCGCAACCGGTCGACACGAACGGAGACAACGCAGCGCCTCCTGCCGTAGAGCCATCGAAACAACCGGATACGGTGAAGGAGCCGAATTCTAGGGATGAAGGGGCTAAGGCTCCGCTTTCGGATGGAGCAACGGACTCTGGAAATAACGACGCCGGTGCTGATGAGAACGAAGTGCCGGACCCAGCGGCAGAGAACAACCAAGACGTCCAAGACAAGCAAACCGGCGGAGAAAGCGATCCTATGGATAAAGCCGACTCCGGAAAACCGATTCCGGATCAACCGGATGACGATAAGACTGGCGAGCCGAATGGGGATCAGGTCGATAAGCCGGATCCATCCAAGGACCCGGCAAGCGGAACTCCCGGCGGCAAGAACGATCCTGCCAAGCCGACGACGAAGCCGGAGCAGCCACCGGTAACCAAGTCCGCCATCACGGCCATCGGGGATTCGGTTATGCTCGGGGTCTCCCCTTATCTCGAAAAATCGCTGCCCGGCATTCACATTGATGCGGTGATTGGCCGCCAAATGCGCCAGGCCGATGAGCTGATTCCGGCCCTGAAATCCCAAAATCGGATTGACGGCGGCATTGTCATCATCGGGCTCGGAACCAACGGGGCCTTCTCGCAAAAGGATCTCGATTCCCTGCTGGGCCCTCTGAATTCGGCCAAACAGATTCTGCTTATCAATACGCGCGTTCCGCGCGATTGGGAACAGAACGTTAACGGCATGCTCGCCAAAGCAGCCGAACGGAACCCGAAAGTTACGCTGGTGGATTGGTATTCAGCCAGTAAGGATCATCCGGAATACTTCCGGTCCGACGGCGTCCATCTGGAGCCGGTAGGTGCCGAGGCCTACACATCCATGCTGCTTCAAGCCATCAAGAAATAAACGGATTGTCCTGATTCTTGCCATCATTCATTCTCATATCGTCGGCCTGATCTCATCATTTGATGAGACAGGTCGACTTTTTAGTTATATACGTATTCGCAAGCAGCAATATGATATAATTCGGTTACTTAATCTCATCATTTCTTAATAGAAGGCGGTGTCCTGGCATATGAACAATATCGTGACAATGAAATGGCTGCTGGCTAGACTCTATGAACCGGATCTGGTCATCGTCGACTGCCGTTTTGCCCTCGGCAAACCGGAAAGCGGCCGAGCCACATACGAGGAATCGCATATTCCGCGGGCGGTTTACCTCGACCTGGAGAAGGACCTCTCCTCCCCCATTACCGAGCATGGCGGTCGCCACCCCCTGCCCGACCTGGATCACCTTGCACAACGTCTTGGCCAGTCCGGCATTCAAAGCAGCAGCCGCGTCGTGATCTACGACGACCAGGGCGGAGCCATGGCCAGCCGACTATGGTGGCTGCTGAAATATACCGGCCACGAGCAAGCTTATGTATTGGATGAAGGGTTTACGGCTTGGAAGAACGCATCGTATCCGGTAACGGACGAACAGCCGGTCGTCATTCCGGTTACATATGACATCCACCTTAAGCCCGACAAATTGGTCCGCGTCGATGAAGTACGCAAGGCGTCGCAGCAGCGAAGCAAAACGCTCATCGATTCCCGCGAGCCGCGCAGATATGCCGGATTGGAGGAGCCTATGGACACCAAAGCCGGGCATATTCCGGGTGCTGTGAACTATTTCTGGAAAGGCGTCCTGGACGATTCCGGACATTGGAAGGATGCAGAAGCGATCCGCGAGCATTTCTCGGACATCCCGCAAGATGCCGAGATCATCGTATACTGCGGCTCCGGCGTCACCGCTTGTCCGAACGTGCTAGCCCTGGAGGAAGCCGGGTACGGCAACGTAAAGCTGTACGCGGGCAGCTGGAGCGATTGGATCAGTTATGAGGAGAACCCGGTGGCGACGGGGGAAGAATAACCTGCAAGAACCCGCGCTCTGCGCGGCTTCTTTTTGTTGGGACTAAGCTTGCCAAAAAAACAATTGAAGGGAGAATAGGCACCTTCAATCAATTTCACAGCTGTCGCTATCGGCCGGAACAAATTCCAGAATGTCTCCCGGCTGACAGTCTAGAATTTCGCAGATCGCTTCCAAGGTAGAGAACCGGATCGCCTTCACTTTCCCCGTTTTCAGATTGGACAGATTGACGTTCGAGATCCCTACCTTGTCGGCCAGGTCATTCAATTTCATTTTTTTGTCGGCCAGAACTCGGTCCAGACGTATAATAATCGGCACTATCATCAGTCTCCATTCTCATAAAGTCGAATCATGCTCTTCCTGCAGAAGAGCACCGTACTTGAAAATCTCGGAGACGAACAGCACTAGTATGCCGATGATAATTCCGATTAAAGAGATACCGCCCAGATTGATTGAGAAGATGCGAGTAACGAACAGGCAGATCAGAATGTTGAGAACGAGCTTCGCCAGCAATGAATACAGGATAACGATGATTCCCAGCCTTTTCAGACGGGCGGCATTCGCCAGACTAAACGGGCTGTTTCCGCTAAGTATGCTTCCTATTATATAGCGAATCTGGCCGATCGAGTAGATGTAGGCACAGAAGACAAGTGTGGCATTGGTCAAGCTGACGACCAGATAAGCGTTCTTGGCATCGAACATGTCGGGATTGATCGGTTGAAAATAAGTGAAAGGCACCATGACGCTCTTCGTCACCATATCCGATAACGGTACTGAAAAGAACCAGTGCGCGATTCCCTTCTCTGCGTAGAACATCTCCTGGGGCTTCAATCCGAGCCATATATTGAAACAGACGTATGCAATGAGCAGCCAGATTCCTCCCCAGTATCCGATCTTAAGCGCAGTGTGCATTCTTTTGAAGCCAGGTTTGGCTTTGAATTCAATTCCGTTCATGCGCAATCTCCTTTTCATGTGAACTTACAATATATACTAAATGATTCATTTATGAAAAACAATAACTATTTAATGATAAACATTAAATTCAAAATAAGCTGCTTTATGATGGTAAGGCGTGCACGGATCGCATAGCGCCAAACTTCTTAGACAAAGTGGAAGATCGAATGACCGAAGCAATTACCGGTACAGTGGGTTCAAGTGGACAGCATGTCCCAATGAAACTAATCTTGAGGCATAGATTCCTGCGCTCACCTACATACACTGCTAGATGTGGCGTGATACTGTGTACCCGTGTCACACCCATGGCAGTGCTGATCTCGCTTTTATCCTTATTTATGGTCTTCTGAGGTGCTTGCTGCGAGGAACTGAAGAGTGCCCGGAGGTACATGGGCAGATGTGGACATTGTGGATGTGATGCTGTGTATATCAAGAGGTTGATGCTGTTGGTCGCGATATCTCTGTCGGGTCAGGTATAGCTTATACGGTGTATTCCCCGACATAATCTTGTTTGGATAGCTAATGTGACTGACGCTGCATGAAGGTCCTCTCTCTTTGCGGTGTATTCTGCCGAGGTTACAAAAGGGAGACCACTCGCAGCAATGTGGCTGATTGGGTCCAAGACCGGCTCCGGGACCAATGCCCCTACGTAACTCGCATGGCCTGTTGTGTAGGCACTTTCTGCCATGATCGCAAGCTGGAGCGATTGGATCAGCTATGAGGAGAACCCCGTGGCGACCGGGACGGAATCACTAGGTTGAAATCGGGAAAAGCCCGCTATGGTAGCGGGCTTTTCATTATTTTGTTGATCATCTGCATTCTTTCCTACATTAAAATTCCTGACAGATGCTCAAGAGCCATCGAGTGTATCCGCTTCTCCTCAGGGATATTCTCGTAAAGAAGAGACTCTTTGCCCGCTTCCGCCATCCGCTTGCGGAGAGCAGCAATTCGGCCCTTGCCGGAATCGATAAACCGGAAGTCGAGCTGGCGCAAGCACTCCATTGTTGTTAAGCCACCCAAGGCTTCCGCCTTGATCCTTGTAGAAATCTCCTTCAGCATTAGAACCTCCAACCGGTCCGCGGTCCACAGATTCCCGATCTCCTGCAAGGATTTCATATAATCCAGTTCAAGCTGCCGAAGATTTCGCATATGCGAGAAATCGCACAAGCGCTCGACTTTCGGCAGCGACAAGTGCAGAAAGACCAGATGATCCAATGCAGCCAGGTCATCAATATTCACCAGGTTGCGGACGGAGGACAACCTCAGCATGCTTACATTCGATTCGGCCAACACGTTAAGCGAACCGTTCAAGGTACAGCTGTCTAGGGCCAAATACTTCATCAAGGGCAAATCCACGACAAAATCCAGTTGATCGATGGAGGAGTTCAGGACCAGCGTATCCAGGCGAATGCAGTCGGCAATCGGCGCTAGATCATCGAATTTACCGCTGAGTTCCAGGTATTTTAGAAACTTGTAGCTCCGGATAAAATCGATGCTTTGCTTTTTGGGCGAGCGTAACTTAAGAAACTCCATTCGATCCATCGCACCCAGCCTAGTTAAATCCTGCTGCTGTTTCAGATCCAAATATAAAGCAGCAACAAACTTCAGTCCCGCGAGCGTCTTCAGAAATTCATCGGTATATCTTCCGTTCGCTTCTGCATGATAAATATGCAGTATCAAGTCCGGACGTTTGGAAAACACCTGCTCGTCCAGCTTCAGCAGATCTTCCGCATCATCTGCCCCGACAACAAAACCGATGGTTGCACGGTTTCTCAGCTGTTTAACGGCACTATGCATTTTGTCCGTGCTCCAGGGAGCACCGCTCATCGATGCAGCCCACGGCTCGCTCATTTCGTTCGCCTCCATTCTTTGAATTGATCCGGGAGCCTCCACTCCGCCTTAAATCTAGTTAACATAGTACCAAAATATGGGCAAATCTTCCACTTCAACAGAAGAGAAGAAGCCGTCCTTCTTCGTGTCGATGAAGAGGACAGTTTCAATGCAATTCTAAAAACTCTACTATTTCATAAGCGTCAAAGAGAGCTTTCCTCCCAACCGGAAAATATAGTATGCTAAGCCATAAGAGGGGAGAGGATTATTATGGTAAAACAACTGATCATCGGCGATGCAGCGCAGGATCTGGCTCATACGCGCCGCGTTCTGGAACGCTTGCCCGAGGAGCATATGTCGTGGAAGCCGCACGAGAAATCGATGACGCTCGGCGGGTTGGCCACGCACCTGATTAACCTGCTCAACTGGCAAATCGCGATTTTTCAGTATCCGGAGTTCGATCTTTCGAGTGTGCCGCTGCGACGGGAGGCTTTGGAAAAACGCGCCGACGTTCTGGAGGAATTCGACGCGAACGTGGACAAGTTGGAGCAGCTGCTCGCCGAATGCGACGAGAAAACGCTCGGCGAGGAATGGACGCTGCGCCACGGCGACCATATCATCCTCCGCGCGCCGCGGGCGATTGCGCTCCGCACCTTCGGCTTCAGCCACATGGTTCATCATCGGGCTCAGTTAGGGGTATATCTGCGGCTTCTCGATATTCCGGTGCCGGGCATCTACGGTCCATCTGCCGACGAGGCAGCGCAATGAACTAAAACTTCCCGATCGGACAACGTCAAACAGTCGCAGGGTACCGGCATAACCGCCGGCACTCTGCGACTTGTTTAGTTTAATGCTTTTCTATGAGCTGCTTCGTGCTTGACGGGCGAGCATTCCGCTCACGAAGACCATGACCGCGGCCAGCCCAAGAAAATACAAAGGCATGGCGACTAACGAACCGTCGTGAAGAAAGCTCATGCCGCTCGTTATCAGGCTGACGACAACGTAATAACCCAATCCGAAGATGGCCCCTGCCGTCCCAAGCACGTCTCCGTAATGGATCAGCGCCAGGCTGAGGCAGTTGGGAATGGCCATTCCGATGCCGAGCAGAATAATAAAAATACAGGATACCATCAACACCAAATCCATCACGGTGGCTTTGATCCCGCTAAGGGCAAAACCCGTGAAGCAAAGGACCCCCACCGACGTAATGAACGTGGCGAGCAAGATAATGCGCTCTGCCTTGAGCATGGTCAGCAGCCTTTTCGACAGCAGCGCGCCGAAAATCGAGGACATCGCCACAAAAATTCCGAAGAAGCCGAACGCAGCAGGTCTCATCTGAAAAAATTCAATAAAAATAAAGGGCGCTTCCGCATAATAACTGAACAAAATGCCGTTGGTCGCTCCAATAAGAAAACCGAATCCCCATACCCTGCGATCGAAGAGCAGACGCTTGACCACCGAGAACGTGTTAATCCTCGAGGCGGCCTGTACTCTGGTCTCGGGCAGGGAGATCCAGGTGTAGGTCAATACGGCTGCGCTCAATACTACCAGCGTGAAGAAAACCGCTCGGAAGCCGAGCGATTGATCTACCCATCCGCCAATCAGCGGCCCTATCGCAGGAGTAAACGCCAGCGCCGCCGAAATCTGGGCAAACACCGCATGGCGTTTGGGTCCATCTACGGTCTCGCGCAAAATCGTTTGCGTGACGACAGAGCCCGTGCTGGCACCAAAAGCCTGTATGAACCGGCTGATCCATAACCATTCGGCCGAACCGGACAGATAGCAGCCCAGGCTGCCCAACCCATAAACCAGGATGCCCCACAGCATGGCGGGGCGCCGTCCGATGGAATCGGACAGCCTCCCCCAGCAATACACGCCAAAGGCAAAGCCCAGAAAGTAAATGCTGAGCGTAAGCTGGATCGCATTATTGCTAGCCCCTAAATGAAGGGCGATATCCGGTAATGAAGGCGTATATATCGTTTCGCTTATTTGCGGGAAACCCACAAGAACAATAAACAACAGCAGTGACGGTTTTGAGATTTTTCTTTGCACAGCCAAACTCCCCCTTATCGTTTCAGAAAATCTCTAGTTTGCCGGCAAAGGAATTACGGGATCGGGGGTTTGCATTTGGTTAGTCTAGTAAATGAAAGCATTGAAAGTTCACCTTTTGTTTGAAAATAAGGGGGTCGTAATCTATCTAACGAGCATTATAACAGAATCGCAGGCAAATGGGCTCCTGACTCTCACCTCCCAGGGAAAAATGCAAGAGCCCACGCGTCACGCGTGGGCTCTTGCTCCAAGGCTATACGATCCCCTGCCAGCTCTCATGATACGCTCAATACAGCTCCCAAGTCTCCGTGCATAACGCAGGCAAAGAATCCGCAACACGCTCGCAGTCTTCATACCCCAGGTTGCCGGAATGCGCGAACAAAATCGCATATTCGCCGTTTGTCGGCGCTTCCCTCATATCGAACATATAATGGTTTCCGCTTCCATCCATCGCAAACGACACCGCACCAGGCATATACTCCGGCAGCTCGTAGGCCAGGTTCATCTCCCTCAGGTCATCCGTGTTAAAGAACTGGAAAAGACGTGCTCCCTGTTGAAATTCCCCGCCGTTGGAATACTTCAATAAATCCAAATAGCTTGCGGGAAAGTTTCGCCGAGGCAGCTTCCAGCCTGCAGGATCCAGCGGAACATATTGATCGTAGAAGGGGGAGCTTTTGTGAAAAGGATTCACTTGCCTCCCCTTGATTTCATCCATCTCCTGCACGGAAAGCCCTGCATTCCACTCCATAACAAAACGGGCAATTTGTTCTTCGGTGGCACCCGCGCGTATTTCGTACGCGTGCTCAAAATCGATATTCCACATCTTCGCCTGCCTCCGTCCCAATACTTCCTTCCTCGCAACTTCTTCAAACATTATAAAGGAAATACTGGAAAAAGAAATCATGCCGCGGGAATCAGGTTCTTTCTATGTTCATGGATTTGCGGCAAAGGCGGCGGTCATAGATGGGTTCCTCCGCTGGCATCGATGCATTGACCGGTGATCCAGCGGCTGTCCGGCGAAGCCAGAAACGCCGCGATATCCGCGATATCCCTCGGCTCCCCCCACCTTCCGAACATCGAATAGCCGGCCCCGAACCGATACGAGTCAGGATCCTGCAGCATTCCGGCATTCATGTCGGTAGCTACGAATCCGGGCAGTATCGCATTGATCGTGATTCCGCGGGATGCCAGCTGGCTCGACAAGGAGAGCGTCAGCGCATTAATGGCTCCCTTCGTCATCGTGTACGCCGGAATATTGGGCAGGGAAATCCGGGTGACCGCAGACGATAAATTGATGATGCGCCCATTGTCCCGAAGGCGGGGAAGGGCTTGCTGTATCAGGAAGAACGGCGTTTTCACGTTAAGATGCATCACTTCGTCAAAGCTCTGCTCCGTGGTTTCCTCGATGGTCTCCACCAAGCCGATCCCTGCGTTGTTAACCAGGATGTCCATTTGCATGCTGCCCGTCCGGTCGTTCAACGCCTCATCCAGCGACTCGAACAGGGCATTTACCCCCTCCAAGGAGCTGAGGTCCGCCCCAACCGCAAAAGCCTCCCCTCCGGCCTGCGCAATCTCGCGGACGACCTCTTCCGCAGCCTCCCTATTCTTGCCGTAGTGAACGGCGACCATGGCTCCTTCCTTCGCCAATCGGTTCGCGATGGCACGTCCGATGCCCCGGCTGGAGCCCGTAACCAAAGCCGTTGTTCCATTCCATGTTTTCATGTTCTCATCATCTCCTCTTCTTCTTTCCCTTTCAGTTTTATCACAGCTCCCATTTTGAAATGTTGCGCTCCTATTCCCGCGCTCTCCGCTCGATTTCAAACATCATAAAAAAGCCCCTCTTGGATAGGGGGCTGGAATGCAGGGATTTGCGCCGACCTGCAAGCTTATGAAAATTAAAAATCATTTACATTACATGTGAAGATTATTATAATGAGTATATCAAAAGAGCTGCGCAACCTATGTTTGCATAAAGCGATTAAAGGATGAGTTTTTCCTTTAATCGCTTTTTTTGTGAGCTTGTTGAAAGTCATGGAGGTATATCGTATGAAAAAAAGAGCGTTTGATATGATCATGCTGCTCATCGGGGCATTTATTTTTGCGCTGGCGGTCAATTTATTCGTCATTCCCAACGATTTTGGCGAAGGCGGCGTAACCGGGATATCGATCATCCTGTTTTATGTGCTGAAATGGTCGCCGGCGCTGGTCGGCATTGTGATTAACGGGATATTGCTGATGATCGGCTACAAGCTGCTGGATAAAAAAACGACGGTTTACACCATCATCGCCGTTGCCTTTCATTCCCTGTTCCTGCACTTGACGGAGAACTGGCGCATCGCGTCGGATGAGCCGGTGATCAACGCCATTTTCGCCGGACTGTTTGCCGGCGTCGGGATCGGACTCATCGTCCGGGTGGGCGGAACGACGGCAGGCACGGTGATACTGGCTCGTCTGGCCAATAAATATTGGGATTGGAACATCAGTTATGCCCTGCTGTTCTTTGACCTGATCGTGGCCGGACTGTCCGTTTTCGTAATCGGGATCGAGAAGGTGATGTTCACCGTGGTCATCCTCTACATCGGCACCAAGGCAATGGAATTCATCATTGAGGGCTTGAATCCCAAAAAAGCCGTTACCATCATCTCGACACATCATGACCGCATTGCCATCCGGGTGACGGAGATTATGGACCGCGGGGTGACCGTGCTCCGGGGGTACGGATATTACACCGGTCAGACCAAAGACGTGCTCTACATCGTCATCAGCAAACAGGAAGTTTCCATGCTCAAAAAAATCGTCCGTGCCGAGGATAAAAACGCCTTTGTCACCATCCACGACGTACGTGACGTGTTCGGGGAAGGATTTATTGATATTTCGAAGTAAAGCCGAACTTATCGTAGATTAAAAAAGATCGAAACCATCGCTGTGGCGGGTTTCGATCTTTTTTCGTAATAACTCGGCTCCATCGAAGGATCAGGGGGACATATATCTTCCATATTCCAGCCCGAGATCCGTAATCGCATCGTCCGATACGGACAGAAGCGAAACATTCTCACCTTCCGCGCCCATCCACTGCACGCCAAGCACAAGACCAAGCTCCGATTCTGCCGCAAACAGAAAGGAGAACATGTCCGGACGCACCTCTCCTTGGTCATCCACTCTCCACGTCGAGCTCGGATCGTACTTCGCCGGATAATCGTAATACAGCCAGCCGCTCTCGCGCTTCAGCGCCAAGCTGGCCAGCATATCGTCACCGTCTCTGACGAACTGCACCAGATAGAGGGACTCTTCCTCCGGAAGCTGAATAAGCGGCCATGCCTGCTCTACCGCTCTCCCCTTGCTGTTCTTGATCTCCTGCAGCACTTGTCCATCGGCCTGCTCCGGCTTGGCCGGCTGGATGGTCAGCAGCGCCTCTTTCGGAACATGGTGCTTTGGAATGATGAAGTACGTTGCATTCGGGGCGGCCGTCCCCTCCGTCACCTCGTACAGCTGCCCGGCCTGATGGCTGAAATTCTGCGAAGTTTGCCTGCCGTTATCTTCTTCCGTCGCTTGCTGCTCACCCGCATATTGGACCGGAAGCGGCTCGCCGCCCTGGCCGATGGCAATCAGCGGGGCTTCTTCATCCTGAATCGCGGCATCCGGATTAACGAGCAGCCTATGACCCGTTTCGTCGGAAAATGCAAAGGTCCCTTCCTGTAAGGCAGCCACATTCCGGATCACCAAGGGTTGGTCCTCCTTTACGTCAGGGGCCGGCTCCACGCTCGAAACGGGCGGGGGTTCGACCTTCCCATTCTCCGAATCGGCGCATGCGGTCAAGGTACAAATGGCTGTCATGAACAGCGCTGCCCATATCTTTTTCATGCCTTCAGCTCCTGTAATAAGATTCCAACTCTTCCATAACCTCAGACGAAAAAATGGCCGAAAAAGTTGATGTCAAAGTTCCTTTTATTTGTATTTTTCCATGACAAAATCGGATGTTTTTTTGCATTTTCGCTACATAAAACACGGGATAATGGCTGATTAACTTACACCTAATGACAGGTTCATAGAAATATTTAATGAGTTTGCAAAAAACATTTTATTGGTAATACGAGGCAAGATTCTATAAAATTCTTTTTAACTTAAAAATGCTGAGTGCAAACTTTTAATGGTTTTGTACAAATGGTTCAAGACGGGCGTCCCTTTTCTGAAACACCAACGATTTTTCTCGCAATTCTACTTTAACGATTTGAAGGAGTGCATCGCAAAAGTGACTACGAATATTTCTGTAACTTCACCCCTTACTGCCGCGCAAGAATATGTGGAATCCATCTATAACCAAGTTGTAGCCCGCGATCCGCATGAGTCCGAGTTTCACCAAGCCGTCCGGGAATTTGTGGATTCCCTCGTCCCAGTGTTAGCCCAGCACCCGAAATATCGTGAACATGGCATTCTGGAGCGCCTTGTCGAGCCGGAGCGCATGGTCACCTTCCGCGTACCTTGGGTGGATGATCAAGGCAAAACGCAAGTCAACCGCGGATTCCGCGTTCAGTTTAACAGCGCACTGGGCCCGTACAAAGGCGGCATCCGGTTCCATCCGTCGGTTTATGCCGGCATCGTCAAGTTCCTCGGTTTTGAGCAAATCTTCAAAAACTCGCTCACCGGCCAGCCCATCGGCGGCGGCAAAGGCGGTTCGGACTTCGATCCGAAAGGCAAATCCGATCAGGAAGTCATGCGTTTTACCCAGAGCTTCATGACCGAGCTGTACCGTCATATCGGACCTGATTCCGATGTGCCTGCCGGCGATATCGGCGTGGGCGCTCGCGAGATCGGTTATATGTTCGGCCAATACAAACGCATCCGCGGAGGACATGAGGCCGGCGTGCTGACAGGCAAAGGCGTCATTTATGGAGGAAGCCTGGCACGTACGGAAGCAACCGGTTACGGCTGCGTCTACTTCGTACAGGAGATGCTGGCTGCGAAGGGCCTCAGCTTCCAGGACAGCCGCGTCGTGGTGTCCGGTTCGGGCAACGTCTCCATCTACGCCATCGAAAAGGCACAGCAGCTCGGTGCGCACGTCATCGCTTGCAGCGACTCTAACGGATATCTGTATGATCCGGAAGGAATTAACCTTGAAACCGTCAAGCTCCTCAAGGAGCGGGATCGTCTGCGGATCAGCGAATACGTGAAGATTCATCCGCATGCCGTATACACCGAAGGCTGCACGGGAATCTGGTCGCTTCCATGCGATATCGCACTCCCTTGCGCCACGCAGAATGAGCTCGACGCCGACGCTGCCAAAACCCTCATCTCGAATGGAGTGAAGGCCATCGGCGAAGGCGCGAACATGCCTTCCACGTTGGAGGCGATTGAGCTGTTCATCAGCAAGGGCGTATTGTTTGGACCGGCTAAAGCCGCCAATGCAGGCGGAGTTGCCGTATCGGCTCTCGAGATGAGCCAAAACAGCATGAGAATGTCATGGACGTTTGAAGAGGTGGATGCGAAGCTCCATCAAATCATGAAGAACATTTACAACAGTGCGGTAGATGCTGCCGAAGAGTATGGCGTAGCCGGCAATCTTGTGGCCGGTGCCAACATCGCAGGCTTTATCAAAGTGGCCGATGCCATGATCGCGCAAGGAATCGTATAAATTACACAAAAAAAGCCCTGCCGCATATGCGGCAGGGCTTTTTACAGCTTATAGGAGCTCGCTGCGGAGCTGTTCGGCCGATTTTGGCGACAGGTACCCGAGCGGAATGTCAAACACCGTTTTGGCGCCCTGCTGTCCCTCTCTGCTCAAGCGATGCGCAGCTCTTGCATAAGACACGAGCACGCTTGCCGTAAATTCAGGGTTGCTGTCCAGCTTCAGGCCAAATTCAACAATTTGCTTGCTTCCGTTTCCGGTAACCCCGCTGCGGATGACAAATCCGCCGTGTGGCATTCCGGCATGCTCAGCCTCAAGCTCTTCCTGCGTAATGAAGGTAACGGTTGTATCGTAATCGGAGAAATAGTTCGGCATCGACACAATCGTCTGACGGATTTGCTCTTGGTCCGCGCCTTCTTCCGCAACGACGAAACAATCTCTCCGGTGCTTCTCGCGAGTGGCAAGCTCCGGTGTCTCGCCGGAACGGATCTGGTTAATAACCTCTTCTACAGGAACCGTGTATTGAACGCCTGCTTTCACTCCGGGTACGCGACGGATCGCATCGGAGTGGCCTTGGCTTACGCCTTTGCCCCAGAACGTATAATCTTTGCCTTCCGGCAAAATCGCTTCGGCAAGCAGACGGTTCATGGAGAACAAGCCCGGATCCCAGCCTGTCGAGATGACGCTGATATGGCCGCCGCCCATCGCGGCTTTGTTAACCTCCTGGAAAAACTCAGGAATTTTTGCGTGCGTGTCAAAGCTGTCTACCGTATTGAACATGCTGGCAAGCTGTGGCGTTTGCTCCGGCAAGTCGGTAGCCGAACCGCCGCACAGAATCATCACGTCAATCTTCCCGATATATTGCTCTGCCACTGAAATATGCTCGAAACGTGCACCGGAATTGGCCGGCATTTGCTGCGGGTCTCTGCGCGTGAAGATGGCTACCAGCTCCAAATCCGGATTTTGCCCGATGGCTTTCTGCACGCCCTTGCCCAAGTTTCCATAACCTACGATCCCTACTTTAATAGTTGCGTTCAATGTTATCCTCCCTTTGTCAGTCCATTTGCTTTGACATGATGTTTATGTACTGCTTTAAAGTATAAGTATATAGACATCACACTAATTGTAAACTATTTTATATGAAGAGGAAATTGTTTCTAGCTGCGTCATTCATATTTTCACCTGCTACCCGATGACTTGAACAACGTTTCCTTGCTGATCCTTGATTTCCGTCTTCACGATTTCAATTCGGATTCCAGGTAAACCGGAAAGCTCGAAGGTGCTGACCTGCGGAACCAACCGGCTTGAGAATTCACCCGCCGTCCGATCGTCCAGGATCAACGTAACATCTCCATCCTCCGCGGTCCAGCGGCTCTCGTTCCCTGGCTCAAATACGACCCGAACCTCCGCCCCTACAAGGCTCAAGCTCTTCTCCTTCAGAATTCGCCCCTGCAGCAGCTTGCCGATGATGCCCGCCTGCTTGGCGCCGATTTGGAGCGCAGCCGGGGTTTTGCTTAACCAGCCCTTTTTTCCCGGTTCAAAAGCCAGCTGACTCACATAGAGAAATCCGGTGTTCGAGCCTTCCTCCTTCATTCCTCTATCCACGGTTTCCGAGATCGAAGGTAACTTAAGAAACGAATCCCGATTCAAATCCGTTATGTAAAGCGGCATATGTTCTGCACAGGCTTGCAGCACGCCAAGCGTATTCCAGGTCTGCATCGCCTCAAGCTCTTCCCGGGTAATGCCGATCATCTGCAGGAATTCGACCCGCCCATTCGGTGTATCCATGGCCGGCAGCTCGGGATCCTCGACAAAGGCGAGTGCGGTCAGCTGCGTATCGGCACCCAGGCAGATCGGTCCATTGGCATCCAAATAATCGCCCGAGCGAAAAATATTCCCGCTATTAAACACGTATCTCCCCATATTCTGAAGCAGATTTAGCGCCCATGCCGGCGGCTCTTCCTCATCCTCCGGCTTAGCCAGCCTCAACGTCAATTCGAATCCGTAACCGCTCTCCTCCAGATGATCCGATTCTTTATCATACAGCTCGCTAAAACCATAGGTAACCATATGCCAATGCGGCATTGGCGTATCCGAGGCATAAGCGCTGATTCCATTCAGCGGATCGGGTCCTCCAAGCGCATACGGAATCAGCGCTCCGTAATGCTTCGGCTCCTGCTCTCCATACAGCTTCAGCAGCGCCTCGTCAATCGCGTCCCAGCCGGGTGCGTTATCTTCATGTGTCATATCCTGTTCCCTCCCGTTATCGTTTCCATCCTAAACTTCACCCTATCCGCCCCCGTTAAATCATATCCCCTTCCATTAGGCGGCGCATTCAACAATTACCGATAATACAAGCAAGGCAGCTTCAGGACGATAGCCCATCATCCTCCTTCACTTCATTATATAGGACATATAGGGGAATGAAGAAGTTTCCAGAGAAGTGTATAATAGTACCATATCAACAAAGGAGCCTACATGTTCATGAAAAAACGAACGGCATTATCAGTAACCTTAACGCTCACCGCTTCGCTTACAGTCTCTTCTCTGGCCCTGCAGCCGGCATCTGCCGACGCGGCCTCCGCCAAGGAATGGATACAAATTTCCGAACGGACGTCCTATTACGGCGAAGCGGCTAACGGCCAGCCTAACGGACGCGGCACCATCAAGTGGGGCAACGGCAAACAATATTCCGGCGATTTCATGGACGGGAAGCGTGCCGGGAGCGGTAAATACATTAACGAATACCAATTGGACGGCGAAACGCATAAGGTGGTGTACAGCGGCCGCTGGAACCATGACAAAATGGATGGCGAAGGCATCCTGACCCATAAGGTGACATTGCCGGACGGGTCCGTCCGATGGAACCAGATCCAGAAAGGGATATTCAAGGCAGGCGTCTTCCAAAGCGGATACGATGTCATTCATGCCGTGGCCGATCCCGACTACAGCTTTACCTACAAGAAGGGCAAGGAACTGCTCGTGATTATGGGCACCAATCAGAACATGAAGAAAAACTGGGCGAGCGGAACGATGTTCAGCGCTCAATACAAGAATGGTTCCGTCAACCATCGTTACTCGATCTTCCCGGCCAATTCGGCGGCCGAGCAGCGTCAGAACGACGCCGCGCTCCGATACTTCAAGAGCATTCAAGCCAAGATGGCTCCGCATCTGCAGCGATTCGAAGCATTGTCCAAGCAGGTTCCGTTAAAATAACCCGCCATAAAAAGAACCCGGTATTGCCAAGGCAGAACCGGGTTCTTTGATTTGACCGGAAGGAATTCACCGTCTTTCTGCGCACGTCCCCCGTTCAGAAGCGTGACCGATTTATCGATTCGCCGCTGACGCGTCTCCATCGTCTTGGCCCCTTCAATCGACAGCGCCAAGCGGCGCTGGTCGCTGTAGGGCAAACGATCAAAAAATTGTCGGGCCGCCGGATTCTGCTCACTCAGGCCTATTCCGTCATCCCTATTGTGCCGTCCAGCCGCCATCCACAAGCAGCAAGGTGCCCGTAACGAGGTCGGATGCCGGCGATGCCAAATAGATAACGGCGCCGGCCACATCGCCTATGGTGCCGATCCGGCCTGCCGGGATCCGTGCCAATACGCCGTCCCGGAACTCGGGGGAGTCCAATCTTTCGGCCGTTCCCGGCGTATGGATAAAGGTGGGACCGACCGCATTGATGTTGACGCCCCGGCTGGACCACTCCAGCGCCAGCACCTTCGTCAGCTGGTTAACGCCGCCCTTGGAGGCGCAATAGGCAGCGCCTTCGGTAATCCCGACAACGCTGACCTGCGAGCTGACGTTGATGATTTTTCCATAGCCCTGCTCCAGCATGAGGCGGCCGGCAGCCTGACAGCAGAAAAATACGCCCTTCAAATTAACGTCCATCATCTCGTCCCAGTAATCTTCCGTGATGTCTTCCGCGAGCATGCCCTCTCCCAAACCCGCGTTATTGACCACGATATCCAGCCGGCCAAAGTCCTCGGCTACCTGTCCAAATACGGATCGGATCTGCTCCACATTGCGCACATCCAGCTCATAGGCCTTGGCCTGGCCTCCCGCCCTGGAGATTTCCTCAACCAATCGATCCAGCGACGCTTTGCTACGTGCCATAACGGCAACCTTGGCTCCTGCCGCTGCGAGCGCTTGGGCTAGTCCGTAACCGATGCCTTTGCTGGCACCCGTCACGATTGCGATTTTATCCTGAATGCTGAAATTGGGCTGCATATGGTAACCTCCATCACCTTGGATTCGTTTGTGTAGTTACATTAAAGCATGACGTCTTGGCCTCGGGCAATCATTTCGGATGTTCTGAGAGCAAAGGCTGTCCAACACTCCTGAAACACGAAATCCGCATCCATAGAGGAATCTACGCCTCAGGGATAGAAGTGAGGAATATCGTATCGTTGTATTTTAGTATGAAGGTATGGAGGAGCCGAAAATGAGCGAACGGTTAACCGAAGCGCAGCAACAAGCGATTCTTCATGTCGAATCGTTAGCGGCGAACGCACGGAAGAGCACCTCGGCCATGACAGAGCATATTTTACGAAAACATGGAAAAGAATCCGTGACGATGCGCCGACAGTTAAAGCTCATCGAAAAGCATGCCCGGGTCACGTTGAATTTCCATCCGGATCGGATACTGCCTACAGGCCGCTCCGTTATCGAATCTCTCCTGACGGAAGGCGTATATCATAACCAGTTCATCACGAGCGTGACCAACGGAAGCCGTACGGCCTACCCGGGCGGCGACCGCGACCAATGGGAACGGCTCCTGTTTGGCGGAGCCTACCAGCAGCCCGGCGTTCGCCATGACGAGCGGCCGAAGTACGGCGCACTCAATCTCATGAATTATGCTGACGGGGGGTCTCCCCGCTTCGGTTCTTGTTTTCTGGTGCTGTCCCCGGGCATATTGAAGCGCAGCACCTTTACATTCGGTGACAGTCACGCAGGTCCCGAGTTTGTAGGCACCATACGTCAGTGGGATTCGATTCTCGCTGCGCTCTTGCAGCAAGTGGAATCCACCGGCTCGGCCCTGGGTTCTCCGAATGTAAATATTCCAGCTATGCTGGAGCGGCTGATTCATCTTCCTTCATCGCATACCGGTCCCACCGGACCGGTCGGCCGCTCCTTGGACGATTATATTGAAGCACAGATCCATGGTCCCATCGACTTATCCAGCGATGCGGAGGCCCTGGTTGCCGATCCGTCCTACAAGCATACCCCGATCGGCCGCCTGCTCCACGCGCTGTGTGAGCGATATCATCTTGCCCTGTCCTGGCATCCGGGGTTCTCTCTTGCCGTGCAGGATGTCCCCAATAACTTCCGGGGACCCGCCATGCCGCCGCTCGCCAAGCGGATCGACCAGAGCTACGCAGGCTCGAAAGGCGTCCTGGATGCGGCCATCATCGGCAAAGCGGCTGCTCACCTGGAGGATGATCCAAGCTCTTGGAGCGATTGGGGAACCTATGAAGAAACTTTTCAGCATCTCAAACAGCTGTGGCATGTGCTCGTAAAATATGGACATCCGAATCCGAATGCCGCAGACCGCTAAGCGGCGTATGCATCTCGGCGTTTCAAACGGAATGCCCGCCCGCGGAATAGCATGGCTAGCGAAAACTGTACAGAAACGGCTAGGCCTATCCGCTGCAGCTTCTTATATATTGATCTTAGAAAGGATGATGACCGGATGGATTGGGTCCAGCGGATGAATGAAGCCATCGGCTATATAGAAGCGAACATAACCGAAGAGATCGATTACGCTGAAGCGGCGAAGATCGCCTGCTGCTCTGTGTACCATTTTCAACGCATGTTTCCGTTCGTTACGGATGTCACGCTCTCCGAATACATACGGAGACGGAGATTGACGCTGGCCGCTTACGAGCTGCAAAACAGCGACATCAAGGTCATCGACCTTGCACTTAAATACGGCTACGATTCCCCGGAGGCGTTCGCGCGTGCATTCCAGAACATGCACGGCACAACGCCGACGGCCGCCCGCCAAGCCGGTACCAAGCTGAAGGCCTATCCCCGCATCTCCTTTCAATTCTCCATGCGAGGGGCTGCCGAAATGAATTACAGAATCGAAGAAATGAAGGCATTTTCCGTTGTCGGTTTCAAGAAGCAAGTAAGCACGCAGCGCGCCTATGAAGAGGTTCCTTTTCTCTGGAAAGACGCCCATGCGGAAGGCATCTTCGACAAGCTGTGGAACTACCGTGCGCAAGACCATCCCATCCGGGGAATTCTCGGGGTTTGTGCAGACGGCGACTACGGAAAGAACGAGTATTTCGACTACATCATGTCCGTCGTATCGACGCATAATCCTCCGGAACCGATGGTGTTGCGGCATTTCCCTGCCGCTGCATGGGCGGTATTCGAGCTGGAAGGAGATCCGAGCCGTATTGCGGAGATGTGGAAGCGTCTTTATACCGAGTGGATCCCGTCCCATGCCTACGATCTAGCGCCGCTGCCTGCAATCGAATGCTATCTTCCCCCGGACGAGTATAAGAACGAATTATGGATTCCTGTCATTCGAAAGGCGCGATAAGTATTGCTGCTGAAGACATGTTTAGGGGCTCACCGCATCAAAAGTCATAAATCACGGCCGACTACGGTGCAGTGAGTCCCCATCATGTTTTCCTGCCGAAATGAAACAGCCCCAGCTCCAACCATCCCGCCGTTAACAATGCCGCCGTGCCGATGAGCACCGGATAGGGCCCAAAATGATCAATCGTTTACTCTATACTGATTAACGCGTCGGCAGGCGGATAAACTAGATATCCTCCATGCGCATCAAGATGGAAATATAAAAAAAACCGCTCTTCATCAGAGCGGTTTGCGGCTTTTCGCATAAGTTTGTATATAAGGCTAGAAAGTCCGTCCTTTGTTGCCTGCGGTGTTCCTGTCAGATCCGGCTATTCCGTTTGAACGGGAATCATGATCATAAACTCAGGGTCATCCGTATACGGGTCTTGACTCATCGGATATTGTTCAAAATGCGTTAAATGATCCGGGTTGTATTCCGAGTAGCCTTGTTCTGCAATCCAGGCATAGATATTGTTGTAAGATTGGTCGATGCTCTGCCCTTTGCGATGGGAACAAGCGGCATAGGTTAATGCGGGAACGGATATCGTAACCATCCCTTCCGGTACTTCCTCAATCCGCTCCACTTCGACGACGGCATAATGGATGAATCCGTCACCCCCGGGAGCCGCGTGGTAAGATAACCCCAGCAGGGTGTCCGCATGGATTGCGTGAGGAATCTCCGCGAGCCGCTCTTGCAGCGTCCGCTGCACCGCCCGGATTCCGCCCGCGCCTGCCTCGGCAAATGTGCCCTCCCATTTCAATCCAACCGCCTGAAATGCCGGCTTTCTTGTAACCGCTGCTTCATTTCGTTGATCGATGTTCATCGGTAAATACTCCTTTATCCTCTTTTTAGTTTCATTATATACTTGAACTATGCCAGAAACTGTCACAGTATATAAAATACTCAAGGAGCAGATTTATGCCCAAAACCGAACGGATCCTTAACGTCATGCAGCGAGTGTATGAACGGCAGAACTTCACCGTCGGCGAGTTAGCCGAGGAATTCTCGGTCTCGTATCGTACGATGCTCCGCTATCTTCATGAACTGTCTCGGCTAGGCGTTCCCTTATACGCCAATGAAGGAAAGAATGGCGGCTATTCCATCCTGACTTCTCGGCAGAAGCGGGAACGATCCGAGCAGACGAACGAGACCATTCAGCGGATCATCAAACCGCGGACGCTGATCGTCGGCCTGGAGATGAAGCTCCCCTTCACGGCCTATTACATGTCTCAGGCCCTCAAGCCCAGGCTGTGGCAGGAGCTTCAAAACCGGATGGAGGAGATTCCCTATATCCGCCATAAAACGCCGAACCCCTTGTTTATTGCTGCTGTTTTGAATCGGCAGCCGATCTATCATTATGTAGCAGGGTTCGAGGTCAGCACGATCCGGGATATGCCGGAGCGGATGGTGAGTTTAACCCTGCCAACGCAGGAGTATGCGATGTACACCCATGAGGGCCATTCCGAGCGGGAGGATACCGACCAGTCCTACTCCTATGTTCTTCAGCTGCTGAAACAACGCGGACTTATGCCGAACCCCGAACACTACAGCTTGGAGCTGAGAACATCGATGCATGCCTCGAAGACCCAGATCTACATCCCTATAACCTGAATCAGGGAATTTCACTTTCGGGAAATGGTCCGCTGCATATGCGCATATTCAGGTTTACCCCTTGGCGATATAAAAAAGCGAGCCCGGATTCTTTCCGGAGCTCGCCTTTGCTCGATTAAATGGCTTTCGGATTGTCGACCACGGGATTTACATCCGCATCATAATCCACGCCGTCGGTTTCAAAGCCGAACAGCTGGAAGAACTCGCGGCGGTAACCGGCAAGGTCGGTCAATTCTTCGATATTTTCACTGGTCACTTTGCTCCACAATTCGGCTACTTCGGCCTGAACGTCCTCGCGAAGCTCCCAATCGTCGATACGGATACGGCCCTTCTCGTCCACTGGGGTTTCTTGCCCGTTATAGAGACGATCGGAGAACAGACGGTAAATCTGCTCGATGCAGCCCTCGTGCAGCCCCTTTTCCTTCATGACTTTGTACAGCGCCGATACGTACAGCGGCACGACCGGAATCGCCGAGCTGGATTGAGTCACTAACGCTTTGCTCACCGTAACGTATGCGCGTCCGCCTCCGGTGGCAAGCTTCTCGTTCAGTTTCAGCGCGGTGGCCTCCAGGTGATCCTTGGCTTGACCAATAGATCCGTCCCGGTAAATGGCCTTGGTAATCTCGGAGCCGATATAAGAGAACGCAATGGTCGTCACGTCAGGAGCCAATACGCCGCCTTCCGCCAGCTCGTTCATCCACAATTCCCAATCGTCGCCGCCCATGACCTCAACGGTGTTCTTCACTTCCTCTTCCGTTGCCGGTTCAATCGTAACCTCCGTCACTTCACCGGTGTGGAAGTTAACCGTTTTGTTGGTATACGCTGGTCCGATCGGCTTCAATACCGAGCTGACCGTCTCGCCCGTTTCAGGGAGCGTGCGGCGAGCCGACGCAACGCTGTAGACCACGAGATCGACCTGGCCCAGCTCTTTGCGGATCAGTTCAACCGTTTTGGCTTTGGTCTCCTGCGTGAAGGCATCTCCCGTCACGCTGTACGATTTCAAGCCGGCGGCAGCCGCTGCCTTCTCGAAAGCGGCCGAATTGTACCAGCCCGCGGATGCGGTCCGTTTCTCGGTGGCCTGGCTTGGACGATACACGCCCACGGTATTCGCCCGTGCGCCGAATGCGGCAGCTATTCTGGCCGACAAGCCGTACCCCGTGGAGGCGCCGATGACCAGCACATTGCGCGGCCCTTCGATTCCGGGCTGCTTCAGTACATAATCGATCTGCTCCTGCACTTGGGCTTCGCAGCCTACAGGATGGGATGTCGTGCAAATAAATCCGCGTGTTCTAGGTTTAATGATCATATTTATATACCTCTCTTTTCGTATCCGTCGTTTCATACCTTATGTATGGTCTGCCAAGTTCCCCTCTATTTTAACTGTTTTTTGCGGAGAGAGGAAATGTTTTGACGGGAAAATCAAGAAAACCTCCCTTTGGTTTGAAGGAGGCTTCAGCCTGCATTCCTTCCAAAGAGAGGTTCTTTATGTTTAATGCGCTATATCTGCTACCATAAAATACCGAACGGATTATTTGAATGAAGCATAGCCCTGGTCGGCCATGACCACGCTGCCCGTAATCGCAGCCGCTTCATCCAGCGACACGAGATACACGGTATCGGCGACCACCTCGGGCTGCGTCAATTCTCCGCCCATGACTTTGGCTCTCATGGAATCCAGCATGCCGGAATCTTTATAGCCCTGGATGATCGGTGTATCGACGGCTCCAGGAGCAACAGCCACGACACGAATGCTGTATGGCGCCAGTTCAAGCGCGGCGGATTTGCTCATCATGATGACGGCACCCTTTGTCGCATGGTAAGCAAATGTTCCCGGCGAAGCCAAGAAGCCGAATACGGAAGCCGTGTTGATGATAACGCCTTTAATGCCCAGTTCTTTCATTTTTCTGCCTGCCGCGATGATACCGTAGGCAACCCCGTGCTGATTCACGTTAATCGTGCGATGGTAAAGATCCATATTTTGTTCAAGGACCGGCCCGGCGCCGCCAATGCCGGCATTGTTGTGCATGACGTCGATGCGGCCGTAGAGCTCAACCGCTTTATCCACAAGCGCCTCGACGCTTTCTTGCTTGGAAACGTCGACTTGAACGAATGAAGCTTCGCCGCCTTCTGCTTTGATCATTTCGACGGTCTCTTGCCCGGCAGTTTCATTAAAATCGGCAACGACGACGCGATCGCCTTTTCTTGCGAATTTAAGGGAGACTTGGCGACCGATTCCGCTCGCTCCGCCGGTAATTACCGCTACACGTTGTTCTGACATTATCAATGACCTCCTAGGGTAAAATAGCGTTATGATTTGAACATTGTGTGTCCATGTCCTTGTGTTCATTGTAATGCCGGGTTATATTTAAGTAAATTTAAACATAATTAATGTTACTTAACTTAAATTTAAGGATGAAGCCATATGAATCTCGAACAATTGGAATATATCGTGGAGACGGCCAAGACAGGATCGTTAACCAAGGCAGCCCACAATTGCAACGTTACCCTTTCCGCGGTGAGCCAAGCCGTGTCCAGCCTGGAAGACGAGTTTGGTTTCTCTTTGTTCACCCGTTCCCGGCTTGGTGCCGTACCTACGGCCGAGGGTCAGCGGATCCTGCAGAAAGCTTATGCCATTTTGGAGCAATTTCAGGAGCTGAGGGCGGAGGCCGAAGGCTATTCTAATTTGCTTGGCGGGTCATTGCGGATTGCTACCGTACCGGTGCCTTTAACGCTGTCCATCGATGCCATTATCCGGTTCAAAAAAGACTTTCCGCAAATCAAACTCGACATCACGGAGAAAGCGACGCTCGATATTATTGAGGATATTAAGCAGAATCACGCGGATATCGGTCTGATCTTCGTTGATGAATCCATCATTCATCAGCATCGCGGCCTGCATTTCGGGAAGCTCCTCGAGAGCAAATTCGTGGTGGGGGTCAGTCGCCAATCCCCTCTCGCCATGCGGCAATCGATCACGCCCGAAGAGCTCCGCGAGTATCCCTTGGTACTGTATAAGGATGACAATCTGTTCAAGCTGATGGATGTATTCCAGAAGCAGTACGGGGACATGGATGTGCTATTCTCCACCAACCAGACGAGGGTCATACAGAAGCTCGTCGAAGAGAATGTGGCGGTTACGGTAGGGGTCGACTTGTCCTTCACCAGCTTCGCCTCCGTTCCTTCGGGAAACATCGTGACGCTGGAGCTGGAGATGCCTCCCGGCCTCGCCGCTTCCTCCTTCGGGTGGGTACAGCCCGGAACCCACCACCTGTCGAAGCCGGCGTCGATCTTTCTGGACAAGCTGAAGCATCAGATTGGATAAGGGGCTTAGGTTCGCCGAATGAAAAGCCAACCGGCAAATAGGGTCGTGGCATTATACCAGTCTCCCCGTTCGCCGGTTGGTTTTTTAACAAGCTCCGTAATTATGTTAATGAATTACTCAAGCGTCAAACTCACCGGGCAATGATCGCTTCCGAGCACATGGCAGTCGATCTCGGCATCCTTCAGCTTCTCGGCTAAACGGGCAGACGTCAGGAAATAATCGATGCGCCAGCCGATATTCCGCTCCCTCACCTTGGCCATATAGGACCACCAGCTGTATACGTCCGTACGGTCGGGGTAGAAGTGGCGGAAGGAATCGATAAAGCCCGCAGCCAGCAGATCGGTCATTTTGCCGCGCTCCTCCTGCGTGAAGCCGGAATTCCCATGATTGGATTTGGCATTTTTCAGGTCGATTTCCTGGTGCGCCACATTCAAGTCCCCGCATACGATCACGGGTTTGCGTTCGTCGAGCTGAAGCAGGTAAGTGCGGAACCGTTCCTCCCACTCCAGCCGATAATCCAGCCGGCTCAGGTCGCGCTTCGCGTTCGGCGTGTATACGTTCACGAGATAGAAGTCCTCAAACTCCAGCGTGATCACTCTGCCCTCGGGCTCGCTGTCTTCCTCCAGGCCATAGCGAACGGACAATGGGGCGATTCTCGTAAATACCGCCGTTCCCGA
Organism: Priestia sp. BR_2; assembly: GCF_041954005.1. Taxonomy (NCBI): domain Bacteria; kingdom Bacillati; phylum Bacillota; class Bacilli; order Caryophanales; family Bacillaceae; genus Priestia; species Priestia sp. BR_2. Next base: position 190,187 of record NZ_JAVFHM010000312.1, read on the forward strand.
GTATCCTTTCTTCTCCGCATAGTTCCAATACTGCTGATATTCCGGACCCAGATCGAGCTCGATCTGTCCCGCTTGCAGTTTCGTTTCCTGCACGCAAAATATATCGGCATCCGCCTCATTAAAATAATCCATAAAGCCTTTCGTAACGCAGGCCCGCAATCCGTTGACGTTCCATGATACTAGCTTCATATCGTAACCTCCGTGGTATCCATATCGTTTTGCGCGTTGAATCTATGAATCTTCTAAATTCTATAATGGTATCATGTCACGGGTGTAACGAACAAGAAGCTTCGCCCCTTTCATCATAACTTCATGAAACGATAAGATGAGGCCTTGCGTGCATAATCCCGCCCCAAATCAGGAACAACATAAACGTAAACGGAGTGCGGTCATTTCGCACCCAATCGATGAGAATCCCACGAAAGGAGGAGTGCAGCAAATGACTGGCAGAAACAGCAAGCCTAAGAACGACGGCCCTTCCAGCAGCCCTGAACGTTTGGATCAATACGGGGACAAGCTGGCTTCCGAGAACGAAGAGGAGTTCACCTCCGCGGCCGAAGAGCATTGTCGGGATCAGGAATAATGGAATTGATACGGCTGTCGATGCCCATTCGATAATCACCGCAGCTAAAACACCCATCCATGCCAAGGCAATGAGATGGGTGTTTTTCCTAACGATCATCTGGACGAACACGTATGCCTGATCGGTTATAACCATTCTGCTCCTCGCCGTCGCTACTCTGTCACCCCGAAGCGGTTGCCGTCCGGATCTGTCAGGGAAAATCCTTTGAACCCGCCAAAATCCTCAATTTCAGTCACGTCGGCTCCCTTGGCAACCAGTCGTTGATGGATTTCACTCACATTCGTGGTATGCAGGTTGAAATATTGCCCCACACCATAATCATTCTTGGGAAATTCCGGCTGCTTCACCTGATAGGAACGCACGAGGCAAAAGGATACCTTCTCATCGTTCATTCGCATGACAACCGCATTCGGTTCATCCGTGTGAATCACTTCAAATCCGAGCATTTCCGTATACCAGGCCGTCGAACGCTTTAGATCACTCACCGGTACGAAAATGCCAACGCCGTACAATAGGGATTTTTTCAACCAACCTTCCTCCTCTTTGATTTGCTTAAATAGCTTCCAACACATAAGAAACGATATTTCGGGCTAAAACCAAACAGGGTCCAAATTTTATTCCGTAAATTTCCACACGTTTCCATCCGGATCTTCCATATAAAATGCAAGGACTCCGCCAACCCGGCTCAATTTGCTTATTCTGATGCGCAGCTTGGTCAGTTGAAGGTACGAAGTACAAATCGCTTGGGGATCTCTTCTTCGAAAAGCTATCACAAGCGCATCCATATCCAGTGCTGCGGATGTACCCGCTGGGTCTCTCTCCTGCGGCTTAGGTTCATCGCCTGTTTGCTGCATGCGATGCAGCTTCTTCAGTCTGGCTCGCGCACGTCCGAGCGACACCTGAACCGTCCCTTCGGACATGGAGAGAAATTCGGCCGTCTCCCTGGCCGTGAAATCCAATACGTCCATAAGCAGCAAAATCACCATCGCACGTGGCGATAACCGGTCCGCTAAGACCTCCAAAAGCTCCCTGGTGGATAAGCCGTCATCTTCGGCCGCCCTATCTCCTAATACATTCTCGGAAACCCTCATCCCGGGCTTATCCTTTCTCTGTCGGTCCTTCCACGCGTTGCTTGCGATGCGAAACAAATAGGCATTGGACAGATGTTTTCCAGGGTCGGTTTTAACGGCCCGCATTACCTTCATCATGACATCCTGCAGCAGATCCTCCGCTTCCCATGGATCCCCCGAGATTCGCATGCAGTATCGGTGCAGCTTGGTCTGGATGTTGGATAAGTCCGGCATATACTTCGGCATCATGATTCCCACCTCGCTAACTAGTTCTGTGAGTGCCCGTATTTTCCTGCTCAAGGTTTGCATGTTATCTTAGCCCATATCCATATCCATACCAAAAAGCCGCCTCCCGACAATATCGGACGGCGGCTGCTTTGTTCACTCTGACAGCGTTTATTTCACCAAACTTTCCAGCACGTCATCAATGATCTGGCTGTTGGCAATCGTGCCGGTATAGAGCCAGCTTGTATCTTTTCCATATTCATAGATGTTGCCGTTCTTGACGGCCGGAATATTCGCCCAGAGCGGATCCTGAAGCACTTCGGCGCCTTCGCCGTCGCTGTTAATAAAGAACAGATGATCCGCGTCGAGCTCGGCCAATTTCTCCAGGGAAATGGAGGACCAGTTGCCGGTAGCCGATGCCGAGATTTCCTTCACCACGCCCGGTACGGTAAGTCCCAAGTCGCCGTACATAACGGCGCCGCTGGACAGCGTCTCGCTGACAACGAACAATTTGCCGCCGACAAGCCATATAGCCGCAGCGGATTCACCGCCGATCGCCTGTTGGATTTGATCCCTGGCATCCTTGGCCTTCTGCTCGTAACGATCAAGCGCCGCTTGAGCTTCCTCCTCCATGCCAAAGATTTCGCCCACTTTCTTCAGCTCTTCGCGCCAATCGTTATTGACTTCGTTGCCGATGACGTAGGTAGGAGCAATCTTGCTGTACTGGCTGTATTTATTGCCTTCTACCATAGAAGCGGAGTCCATGATCAACAGGTCCGGCTGAAAGCTTGCTACCGCTTCAAAAGGAAGATCATGCTCAATGGTCGGCACGTCTTTTAACGCATCCTGCAGGTAATCCTGGACGCTTCCGCCCTTGACCGACCACTGCGCGATCGGGGTAATGCCCAATGCCACCAGGTTATCCTCCAAGTAAGAAGCGATCACCCGTTTCGGCTCAGCCGGAATTTTCACTTCATGGCCCATGGCGTCCGTCAACGTTCGTTCCGTCTTCGCTTCCGTGCTTCCTTCCTCCGGCTTGGCTTCGGTGCCGCCGTTCTGCTCGCTTGGCGTTGGCGTCCCCGTCGGCTCGTTACCGGCTGCGTCCTTGCTGTTACCGCAAGCTGCAAGCAGCGTTAAAGCCGCCAGCAGTCCTGCGATAATCCATATTTTTTTCTTGAAAAGACTCATCTTTTCTTTCCCCCTATGTATATTTTTTTGGCGCAATCACTAGCATTCTACGCATGAAGTGATATAATAACACTAACCATGATAATGAAATTCATTCTCATTTACAATACGTTATTTCAATATTTTTATCAACATAAAGGTTTAGGTGAACATGCAGGCAAATCATCCCAATCACAAAACAACCGCAAAATCCATTTACCGTCCCAAAACAGCGGCGGCCGTCATTCTCCTGGGGCTTGGTCTGCTGGCTGCCGCGATGGCATCTTCGATTATCTATGGCGCGTCGAACATTAAACTGTCCACCATATGGGAGGCGTTTGTCCGCTTCGATGCCGATTCCACCCCGCATCAGATTATCCAGAGACTGCGAATGCCAAGGGCCTTGGCAGCTGCGCTGATCGGCGGTTCCTTGGCCGTATCGGGAGCCATCATGCAGGGCATGACAAGGAATGCGCTCGCCTCCCCTTCCATTATGGGCGTCACCGCCGGTGCCTCCTTCATGATGTCGATCGGGTTTGCCTTTATGGAGTCGCCATCCATTACTGCGCTCATGCTGTTATCTTTTGCAGGCGCCGGCCTGGGGGCCGGGCTTGTGCTGCTGATCGGCTCGTTATCCAAACGGGGATTGACGCCTGTCAAGCTGGCCTTGGCCGGGTCAGCCGTTACCGCGCTGCTGAGCTCGATATCCTCGGCCATTGCCATCCGCTTTAACGTTGCCAAGGATATCAGCTTCTGGTATGCCGGTGGCGTGTCGGGCGTGCAATGGGTGAACGTGAAACTCCTGATCCCCGTCGCCATCGTCGGGCTGCTGATTGCGCTGGCGCTCAGCCGATCCATTACCGTCATGAGCCTGGGCGAGGAAGTCGCTACCGGGCTTGGCCAAAAAACGGGAACCGTCAAGTTCCTGGGCACGCTCGTTGTGCTGCTGCTGACAGGCGCAGCGGTGGCTGTAGGCGGAACGATCGGATTCGTGGGGCTCGTCATCCCGCATATCGTCCGCTTCATCGTCGGACCCGACTACCGACTGATCATCCCTTGCTCCGCCGTCATGGGAGCACTTCTGCTGGTGTTTGCCGATGTGGGTGCGCGGATGATCAATCCTCCGTTCGAGACGCCGGTCGGCGCAATTACGGCGATGATCGGCGTTCCCTTCTTCCTCTATCTTGCACGGCGCGAAGGGAGAGGGCTGTAACGATGAATACAACGAGAAAAATCATCTCCGTATCCATGATCCTGCTGCTGGCTATCATTGCCGTATTCCTGGTCAGCCTGAATATGGGAACGATGAAAATCCCGCTGGCCGAAGTGGTCAAAGCGTTCAGCGGGACAGGTTCCGAACAGAATTATACCGTCCTGATGCACTTTCGCCTGCCCCGCATGGTCATTGCCATCCTGATCGGCGCGGGAATCGCCGTCTCCGGCGCCATACTGCAAAGCGTTTCGCGAAACGCGCTGGCAGACCCGGGCATTCTGGGCATCAACTCCGGGGCAGGATTGGCCGTCGTACTGTATATTTTTTATTTTCAAGGAAGCTCTTTCAGTTCCGGCATATGGTCCGTCTATATCATGCCTTTTGCCGCGCTAGTCGGTGCATTTCTTGCCGCCTTCCTCATCTATTCGCTGGCCTGGAAGCAAGGCGTCACGCCGATCCGGCTGGTGCTTGTGGGGATCGGCATCAACGCGGCCTTCGGGGCGCTGATTATCGTATTCCAGCTGATGATGGACCCTAACAATTTCATGCAGGCCACCATCTGGCTGTCCGGCAGCATCTGGGGGGCAAGCTGGGAGTATGTCGTTGCGATCCTTCCGTGGATCCTGTTCCTGGTTCCTTGGGCGGTATATAAATCGCAAAATTTGAATGTGCTTAACCTGGGAGACCACACGGCTGCGGGGCTTGGGGTTACGGTCGAGCGCGAGCGAAGAACGCTGCTGTTCATCTCCGTTGCCCTGGCGGGCGCCTGCGTCGCCGTTGGCGGCGGCATCGCGTTCCTCGGACTCGTAGCTCCGCATTTGGCACGCAAGCTGGTGGGTCCCCGTCATCAAGGAATGCTGCCTGTCTCCGCGCTTCTCGGCTCGCTGGTGCTGCTTGTGGCCGATATGATCGGCAAGAACCTGATGGCCCCTTCCGAAATCCCGGTCGGCTTGGTCGTTTCCTGTCTCGGAGCACCCTACTTTATTTATTTGTTGATCAAGGATTAAGGTGGAATGGGTTTAACAAAAAAAGACGGCGATCGCCTCCCGGTCTATGCAGGAGGAAATCGCCGTTGTTTTGTATCATGCGTCTGAGCTTGAATATTAAATTGCCTGTGTGACCTACTCCCAGCCAATTGCTGGTACAACCGCTATACGTGGCTATGATTCAGCTCGGACGCAACCTTTTTGTTCGCAAGGCTCCTGGCATATGGAATGAATACGGCTAACACCAGAGTCAACATGATTCCCATGATCGCAGTTACGAATGTTGCATGAATATGGACAGGTGCCGGGTCAATCAGCCTAAATGCATACAGCAGAACGATCCCGAGCGAAATCCCCACAATCATGCCGATACAGAGGTACAGCAGCACCTGCGTTAGAATGATCCCGACGAGACCCTTTTTGTCCACGGATATAGCCCGTAATACGGCATATTCCTTACGTTTGCTGTAAATATTGTTAATGAGGGAATTAAATACGCCGATGGTCACGCTTAGCATAATCACAATGATAGCACTTAGGAAAAAAGACCATACCCGCGTGTACATATTGCTTGAATTCTCCAGAGCTTGGGCATAACTGCTGATATCCACCGTTGGGAACTGCCCCTTGATGCCTTCCAGCTGATTTAATGCCGCAATCTCGTTCACTGGTGTTATATAAGCTGTACCAAAAACCGTAAACTTCGTATGGAAGGCTGCATTCGACCAATCGATATACATATCCGCCTGTTGGAATGGCTCCGTAATGGCCGCTACCGTCAATGTTCCCGCATTCTTGAAGTTCTCTGGATCTTCTTCTTGGTATACCGACAAAGCAATCGAGTCGCCGATGCTTAACCCATGTTCATCAGCGTAACGGTTGGATACGATAACGGCATTCCCTACATCCGAAATTTTCGGCAGCAGCCGCTGAGCCGCCAACGCTTCCAAATCAGCCAACGCATAGTCGATAACCCTACCGTCTTGTCCCTGTTTGGCAGGGCTTAATCTGCTGACGGTGCTGACTTCCTGTATCCCCTCCAATTCAGAAATCCGCTGCTTTAATTGCTCAGGGTCAATCGATGACGAGTTCTCCAGCCGGTCGACTACCTGAATATCCGTGGCATACTGCGTCTTGATATAATTCCGTTCGTTATGCTGTATCGTATTCAGAAGAGATGAGCCGATGACGGCAATCATCATGGCAAGGCTGATCGTCAGAATAACGAAGGTGTTTTTCTTGACCTGCGGCACAAGATTTTTGACAGCAACATAAGAAACTCGCCCCCCTAGAAGCTTCAACACAGGCGACACCTTAGCCAACACACCGGGAAGGTATACGGGAACCATCGTAAACACGGACCATACGAACAATAGAAATCCCATTAAAAAGCTTAACTCCGGGTTAGCTGACGGGGTACCCGAGAATGCAACCCCAAAAAGGATGCAAAATAGGCTGGCTGCCATCAGCACTTTCCCTAATGCTTTTCGTCCCTTTCGCCCTCTAAAATCGGTATTCTGGTTCATCTCCAGCATCTTAAGCGGCAGTATCTTGGTGCTTCTGTAAGCAGGAATCAACATAAATAACTCCAGGATGATAAAGCTTGCCACCGCTACCATCGCCGCAACTCCAACATCAAAACGGCTATCCGTCAGCGGAACCAGAAACAGTCCGGATATCCATGGGATAATGTAAGTGTAACCTAGTAGGGATACCAGCAAGCCGCTCAGAACACCGAGCCCATTCGTAACCGTGCATTGGATGAACACTATCTTAAACAACTGTTCGGTTTGCGCGCCCATAGACCTGAGAACGGCGAATTGGAAGCGGTATTTATGCAGCATGCCTTCGAAATTGGACACGATCAACAGGGAGATGACCATAACAATCAGGACCGAGATGACCAGGATGTAATTGCCCAAGATAGACAAGCCCGCCTTCAATGTTGAATTCTGCGCGGCAATCTCGATCGTTAGCCCGGGCTCCAGCTCTTGTAACTGCTCACTCAGAACCAGTAAGTCGGTATCATCCGCCGCCTGCACCATCACATAACTTGACACCGCATCATGCTGGGCTCCTGCAGCCTTAATCTGCCTGACTTCCTCCCGGTTCATAAGCAGCAGATCCGATGTGGTACCTGCAGCGGCAACCGGATCGCCAATGATCTCCGTGACTGTGTACGCTTTCCCTTCAACCTTCATCCGACTGCCCACCCGCAGTTGTAACTCCTCTGCAAGCGACTCGTTCAGAATCAACTCCCCGCGTCCCGGATATGCTGTGAAATGATATCGGCTCATCGACAACGCGTCATCCTCAATACCGGCAACGGCTACAGGTGCAGCGAGATCATTAACGAACATCCGGGACAGCATGACCGGAGAGGCCTGTCGTACCCCGCCTGTGGACTGCATTAAATCCATAATGCGTTGATTTGATGTCTCATGATCCACTTCGTTAATGTATCCCACCACCATATCGACATCGCCATACTGCAACTTCACTTCGTGGTCTATGGAACGGTTGGCATTCGCCATGAATGAAGACATCGTGATCATCAGAAACACGGCCAAACTTATGCTAATCACGGAAAAGGACAGAATCGACTTGTTACGGGCCAGTATACGAAAAGCTATGCCTCGTAGGGAATGAATCATGCGGATAACTCCATCATCTTCTTGAATATGTTCAATATCGGATCCATCTTTCGCTCTCCGCTGCTCTCATACTGATCCACGATTTGACCGTCATGGAAAAATAACACCCGATCGGCATAAACCGCTACATTCGGATCATGCGTTACTATAATCATGCTTTGATTGAAGGCGCTTCTCATCTCCACCAAAGCTTCAAGAATTTCCTTTGAGGTATTGTAATCCAGATTGCCGGTCGGCTCGTCTGCCAGCAGCAGCGGCGGATTCGTAATCAGCGCCCGGCCGATGGCTACCCGCTGCTGCTGTCCCCCTGACAGCTGAACAGGCCGTTTCTTCCTCCAGCTCGCAAGTCCAAGCAGAGTGAGCATGTCCTGGACTTTGTGCTGAATCTCCGCCTCCGATGCCCCTTGCAAGATCAAGGGAATCGCCATGTTCTCTTCTACGTTTAAATCATTCAATAAATGAAAAGATTGAAATACAAAACCGATATTTTCTCGTCGGTAGCGGGTTGCATGAGGTTCCACGAAGATATGGTCCATGACCTCTCCCTTTAACTCGATGCTGCCTGAGCTAGGGGTGTCCAAGGAGCTGATAATGTTAAGCAGGGTGCTTTTTCCGGAGCCGCTGGTTCCCATAATCGCCACCAATTCGCCCTCCGCCAGCCCAAACGAAACATTCTTTAGCGCTTGAACTTTAAATCCGTCTCCATCATAGGTTTTGTGGATATTGCGAACCGATAACAAACTCTTCTGATTCATCCAATCCCTCCACTCGATTTATTTGTCTATACCTGGATAAAATACTCTCTGAGTATATCAGATTTGGTTATATATGTAATCTCATGGAATCCATGGAATGCAATTGACTAGTTTGATATCTTATTGGCATAAACATCCAAAGAAAAAAAGACCGCGTTACGCGGTCTTTCATAAGCCATGCAGCTTCGATATTAGTGAGCGCTCACCAGGATCTTCACTTGGTTCTTCTCTTTAAGCAGGGCTTCAAAGCCCCGGTCGATAACCTCATCCAGTTTGATCCGCTGGGTGACCAGCTTATCCGCCGGGAAGAAGCCTTTTTCCATCAGGCTGATCACAGCCGGGAATACGTCGCGATAGCCGATGATTCCGGTAATGTTACGTTCCTTCATCACGATGTCATTCGGCACGATCGGAGCGGAGGTTTCGAAGATGCTGACAATCATAATCTGTCCGCCGATCTTCGTCGAGTTGATCGCTTGGGTGAGAACCGGCGGAACTCCGGTCACCTCGAATGCCACATCGACTCCGGCACCGGTACGGCGATGAAGCTCTTCTACCACATCGCAGGCCTTCGGATCAATGACGATTGCCCCCAATTCCTCGGCCTTCTGTTTGCGTTCCGGGGACAGCTCCACGGCGTAAATCTCGGATGCTCCCGCCGCCTTCAATGCTTCGATGACAAGCAGGCCGATCGGCCCGGCACCGAATACGACCGCCCGATCCCCAGCCTTCAGCTGGCTTTGGCGCACGGCGTACAGCGCGACTGCCGAAGGTTCCACCAGAGCTCCCTGTTCATAAGAAACGCTGTCCGGGATTTTATGAACCATGTGCTCATCCGCAGCGACATATTCGGAGAAACCGCCGCCGCCGCCGGCGAGCCCGAGAAAGCCCATTTTGTCGCACAGATTGTATTTCCCTTGTCTGCAAGCTTCGCATGATCCGCATGCAAAGACAGGCTCTACAACCACGCGGTCGCCAGCCTTGAATTTCGTAACGCCTTCGCCAACCTCTACAACCTGGCCGGAAAACTCATGTCCCATAACCACCGGAGCCTGTTCTCCGGTAAGGGCGTGAGGCGTATTCTCAGGTATAAATATAGGCCCGGCCACGTATTCGTGCAGATCACTGCCACAAATCCCGCACCACTCGACCTTGATTTTCACTTTTCCGTTCGTAGCTTGCGGCTCTGCGATCGTCTCCAAACGCAGGTCCTTTACTCCATGCCAGCGCAATGCTTGCATCGTCTTCATCTCCTTATAGGTTCGAAAAAATAAAAATGAAATAGGAAACGTTTCCGAAATCAAATATGTCACAGTTTTGACAATCTGTCAAACCCGTTCCACGAAAATGTATGAAATGTCATGGACAACTGCAGACTGCCGTTCCCCTGCCTTTGCCATGGAAATGCAGCATCGCTTGCTTGTTCCAGTTGTTCCCCTGCGAATCCCGTGATGGAGAGACGAGCTTAATGTTATAATATAGTTAATGGCTTCAATCCCATCTTGTATTCGCACATACACAGGAAACGTTTCCGATATAGAGAGGAATTTATCGAATATGGTGAACCCCAGAAAAGTAACGATCGAAGATGTCGCCAAACAAGCGGGCGTCGGTATCGCAACCGTGTCCCGAGCCATCAACGACAGCAAGGGCATCAGCCCGAAAACGAAAGCGCGGATCATGCAGGTGATCGAGGAAATCGGCTTCAGTCCGGATACCTCCGCTCAAAGCCTGAAGGTCCGCCAGACGAATCAAATCGCTCTCGCCGTGCCCGACATCCGGAATGCGATCATCCCGGAAATCGCCTGGTCGGTCGAACAGACCGCCAAACAGCACGGCTATCGGGTCGTTCAGATCAATACGGCCGGGAACGCACGGAACGAGCTGGAAATCGTGAGGGATATCAAAAAACTGCACGTGGACGGCCTGATTATCATGCCGCTGGCCTATCCCAAAACGCTTGGCGACCTCATTAACAAATCGAGCCTCCCCGTCTCCATCATTAATTACGGAAAACAACTGGGTGAAGAGTATAGAGCCGATATCGTCGGCCTCGCGCGCCAGGAGGGCAGGCTTGTCATGGAGCATCTGCTGAAAATCGGGCGGAGCCGAATCGCCTATGCCGGTGCGCCCAAGGATAAAATCGAAGAGCGCTATTGGGCTTATGAACAGTCGCTGCAGAAAGTCGATCCGTCGCTTGTCTATTTCGGGGAGGACTTCTCGTTTGAGACAGGGGTTCGCGCGGCGGACTATTTCTATGGCCTGAGGCATATGCCGGACGCCATCTACGCGGTTAACGATATGGTTGCCATCGGCATCGTCAACCGTTTTAAGGAACTGAAGGTTCGGGTTCCCGACGATGTGGCGGTCGTCGGCATCGATAACAACGCATGGACCACCGTCACGACGCCTCAGATCAGTTCGGTGTCCATCATGGGCGATGAAGTGGCCCGGCTTGCGACGGAATTGCTGCTGAAGCGGCTTCGCGAGCAAAAGACCGGGCAATTCGAGCGCGTGCAATTCGAGCCGAGGCTTATTGTCAGGGAATCGAGCGTGTCCGTGATCCGAACCGCAACAATCGACTAAGCGTGATTCGGACCCGTAAAGAAGAGCCCGGAACGCGATGTTCCGGGCTCTTTCCCATTATGAATCATGAACGCCTAATGGCTTATCGTATACAAATAATAGCCATAGTCGGTAGGCGTGCCGGGATGTCCGATTTGCCGGAGCATGGCGGTTACGTTCCCCCGATGATAGGTCCCGTGATTGACCATATGCTGAATATAATCCAGGCAGCTGGCTCTAAAAGCTCCGGACGGATAGATGGTGTGCAGATTCTCGTGCTGTTCGATAAACAACCGGAAGCGTGCAGCCAGATCGTCCATTAACCGGCCCAATTCTTCGATTCGTTTGCCTTCCGTTTCCGCAACCAGCCGAGCAATCGAATCCTTCAGACTCTCCAAGTACGCAGGCGACATCTCCGTGACTCCGCCCGCGTTAAAGAACGACAGCCAGCCGGAATCAATGACATAGATGTGCACCATCGTGTCATAAATGGATGGAAAGACGCTGACAATCTCCTTGCGGTATACCTCTTCCGAAAGCCCCTGCAAATATTCGCAAACCTTCCGGTTTGCCCATACGTGGTAATCATGCTGCTGTAAGATCCATGTTTTCAAATCGTTGTTCCCCTTTTCATAGGCGGGGAAGCACGCAGTTTAAGGGCAATTATGCGCTAATCCCCATATTAGTTTGCCCGTGTACGATTGTTGTTTTCATCTCGAACGCCTCCTGAAATTTACCTAATCCCATTCTAGCATATATGCGGCCAAATAAGCGTGAATCATCGTATGGTTCTAGTTCCAACAAAAAAAGACCGCGACAGGTTCCATGCAACTCCCTGTCACAGCCTTGTGCGGCATGCCTGTTTTGCGTTCACCTAGGTCGGAACCGGCGCATACTGCAGCCGATACGAAGTAGGCGATATGCGATAATACTTAGCGAATGCTCTCGAAAACGTGTGGAGATTGGAATATCCCAGCGAGAACGCCACCTCCGTCACGGACACGTCGGTTTCGGTCAGCAGAACCGCTGCCCGCTCCATCCGCAGCTTCATCAAATAATGGCTCGGACTGATGCCATGCACCCGAATGAATTCGCAGTAGAGATGCGTCCGGTGCACGCCGGCTTGATGGACCACATCCGTCACCGTGATCCCTTCCATGTAGTGGGAATCCATGTAATGCACGCTTTGTTCGAGCCAATTCGGTTTCGTTTCTCTTTTGGCCGGGGCGGCAGCCAAAAGTTCAAACAGCTGATACAACCGCTTCTGCCGTCCAAACTCGTGACCGATGGTATCGTCATCCAAGCACCCGTAAATTTGATCCAGCACCGCCTGCAGCCCGCCCTTCATCACGTTATGCAGAAAGGGCGTGGAGGGGTGCAGCCCGATTCGGGTCAATGCGCTCTCCGCTGCTTCTCCGTCCAAGACGATCCACTGCATGCGCAGCTTCGGTTCGGGATCGCCGTTCGGTTCCCAATAACTGTACCTCGTATGAGGAAACAGGCAAAAGGCATCCCCTGCCGACAACGTAACTACCTTATCCCCGAATGCCAGCGAGATTTTCCCGTTCAGGACAAAATGCAGCGCATAGTTCTCGGATATTTTGGGGCCGACGCTGTAGTTGGGTCTGGCCAAACTCCGGCCTGCACGGAGAATCCAGATTCCGCCCTTTCTTTCCATGTCCGAAGGTATGCCATACTTCATATTGGCATGCTCGAAGACCATCTCCTTCACATGAAATCCCTCCCGCCTCAAATAAAATGCTTCCTGCCAAATGCAACATGCGGAGCATGATACGCCTGCCTTCACCGCATAAAAATAACAAAGAGGCACGGCTTCATGGCCATGCCTCCAGTGATCTGGTCGACGAGCTTTGTGTTCTTTTTTTGCGATGTACTCTACTTGCAAATCTGAGCTTAAGCCATTAGAACTCTTATACTCCCCATTCCTTGCGGGCTTCGGCTACGGACTTCTGCGGTGTGCGTCCCCAAGCATAATGACCTTTGGGTTTGCGGCCGATCCATCGCTCATCCACCGGTTCGGATGCAAGCTGATAACGGGTATCCGCGCTGATTCGGTAACGGTTGGTGCTGTTGTTCAGCGAGGTGTGCATCATATACATTCCGAATATAATGGCGTCGCCGGCTTCAAAGGCGGTCGTCGCCCATTGCCCGCCGTAACGGTCCACAATCTCGACGGGATCCTCGGAGAACCAGCCCGTGGCAACATTGTCACGATCAACGTCCATTTCACCGTAGGTCATCTTGATTTTCGTAAAATGCTGGGACCCGAGACACATCGCCAACGTTCCCATTTCAAGAGGGATATCCCCAAACGGCGTCCACATAGTGTACAAATCCTTCGTGCCTCTACCCATATACACAACATCGTAATGAGCGCCGGTATTGCCTCCGCGAGCGACGGCGCGCGGCCACTTGTAGTCGTATGTCATCGCGGCTCCGCCCAGCAATCGTCCAAAGAAGTCCAGCACCACTGGCGAATTGACAACGTCCAAAAACTGGGGGAAATCCGGCTGTAATTCTTCGGTACTGCCGCCCCACATTCCGCCCTTGTTCTCCGATCCGATGATCCCGTCTTCGACAAGGGCATGGGGATCCAGTCTGCCCATGGCCCCGAGTTTATTCAAGAACTCCATTCTTGCGTTCAAGACCTGTTCCCGCTTATGGAAACCGCGAATCAGGAGATATCCTTCCTCCCGCAGCCGGTTTCGCAGCGCGACCGTATCCTCCAGCATGTCATTGCAGTCTCTTAATTCCGTGAGGTATTTACCTCCCCACTCCAGTTCCCGTTGTCCGATGGTCACCTTCATAACAAACCTCCCTTTCTGTCCGTCAGGATAACCTGAAGCGAAACATCCACGCTTCAAGTATCCTTATCCTATTGGATCTGAAAGAGGAAGTCGTTACCGAAAACCGAACCAAATTTACGCAAAACCCGTCTGCATCCGCGGTAGGCTATCGTAAGCGCGTTAGTGATGATATAGGCGCTGTCGGTTTCTCCACTCCGATGGGGGGCAGCCCTCCATTTTTTTGAACCAGAGCGAGAACGAGTGAAGCTGGGAGAAGCCAACCGATTCGGCAAGCGACTGGAGGTCTTTATCGGAGGAGCTTAAGAGCCACTTCGCTTCCGCAAGCCGGCATTGCTGCTGGTACTGCTTCGGGGTCATGCCGTATATTTTGGCGAACTGCTTGCGGAAGCCATCCTCGGACAGCCCCGCCATTTCCGCCAGGGTAGAGACATGCATTGGATCCCGGATATGCTGACGGATGTAGTCGCCGATGAACGAGATGGACAGCGCCTGATGATCGGAATAGGCGTGTTCGTTAAGAAACAATAAAAGCAGCTCCACCCAAACCGCATAATTCCGAATCGGGTCTTTCAACGGAGCAGAACGGATTCTCAGCCATTCGCGGAACAAGCGTTCATAACGGTCCCGATCCAGACGGGACAGGGCGATGATACGAGTGCCGCCATCCTGAATAAGCCTGTCGAACAGCTCCTTCACCTCAGACGGAATGCGGTCTGCCAAAAGGACGCCGAAGCGTATAGGAGACAACGCGTGGAACGAATGGGGAACCTCGGACGGAATGAGAACCACGTTCCCGGATTCCACTCTCGCTTCCCTGCCGTGCGCGCAAAAGCGGCCGCTACCTTCCATTATCAACGTAATCTCAAGTTCCTGGTGGCTTCTTAAGCCGTCATCTTCCCAATGTTCATCATGCGCGCCAATAAAACTTTTACATTCCATCAAGGTTGTTAATCCCCCTTGCCGCATGTCGATTTCGAACGGTTATGATTTCAACTATACCGTCGATAAACCTTACGTCAAGTCGGGATAACCTGCGAGAAGCACCTTAACTTGCTGCAGTCTCAGCATGATCCATGATCAATCTTCACCTGCGGCAATCTCATGGTCCTTGTAGCTGATCCAATCGCTCCAGCTGCCTGCGTACAGCTTCACCTTGCGGTACCCGGCTTCCCGCAAAGCCAGCACGTTCGGGCAAGCCGACAACCCAGATCCGCAATATACAATCACTTCATCATCGAAGGACAACCCGGCAAAACGCTCCCGCTGCCGCTCGGCTCCCTTTAGCGTCCCGTCTTCATCGATCCCGTCCTTCCAATAGGCATGCGCCGCTCCCGGAATATGTCCGGCCACTGGATCCTGTGGTGCCGTTTCTCCCGTGAACTGCTTCCAATCCCTTGAATCGAGCAGGGTCACGCCGGTTATGCCGATCTTTGCCCTCACCTCATTCACATCAGCCAGCCATTCCTCCCGCACGTTCGGCTGGAATACGCGCGGAGCCGCCTCGCTTCTTTTCGAGGTGAGCGGATATCCGGCCGACTTCCAGCCGGCGAATCCTCCATCCAATATATATGCCGAACCGTGGCCCAGGTATTTCAAAATCCACCATAACCGCGCACCTTCCGGGCGAAGGTCATCGTCATAGACAACGACGGGCGTACTCGCATCGATCCCGAGCTTGCCGAGCCTCCGGGCCAGCTCCTCCGTATGCGGCAAGGGGCTCCGGCCGCCGTGCTCGCCTGGAGAATCCGTCAAATCCTTTTTCAAATCAACGAATACGGCACCGGGCACATGCTCGCGCTGATAAACCTCGTAGCCGTAATTCGCATCGCCCGGGCTGAATCGGACGTCCGCAACGACAAGCTGACCCGGATTCGACTGCAGCTGTTCCAGCACCCATTCCTTGCTTACGATATTTGACATAGGCTCCTCGTCCCTTCTGATATCAAGCTGCCGTTTAAATCGTAAATTCCAAATCCTCTTCCGTCTTGACGTCATAAATCGCAGCGTAGATGTCGTTCTGAATCTTCAGGAGGCTGGCATCCTCCCGCTTGCGCGGACGCTCATGGGGAACGTCGAAAATATGGTGAATGCGCCCGGGGCGCGGGGACAGCAGGACGACCCGGTCTGCGAGAAAGACGGCTTCGGATACGTCATGGGTCACAAACACCACCGTTTTCTGCTCCTCCTGCCATATGCGGAGAAGATCCTGCTGAAGCTGAAGCCGGGTAAGATGGTCCACCGCGCCGAACGGCTCGTCCATCAGGAGGATGCTCGGACTGCTCACGAGCGCTCTTGCGATCCCTGCTCGCTGCCGCATGCCACCCGATAAATGATGTGGATATTTCGAGCCGAATCCCTCCAAGCCGACCATGCTCAGATATTTGTCCACGAGCGTTTGCCGCTCCGCTTTTTTCATGCCGGCAAGCTCCAGCCCAAGGCCGACGTTCTGCGAAATGGTGCGCCACGGGTACAGGGATGCATCCTGGAATACGACCCCAGAGCTCCGCGTAGGCCCCTGAACCTTCTTGCCATCCAGCAAAATGTCGCCCTCCGTCGGAAGCTGCAATCCCGCCAGCAGCTCCAGCAGCGTGCTTTTTCCGCAGCCGCTCGGCCCGAGGATGCACAGAAATTCGCCGTCCCTCACCTGCAGGTTTATATTTTGAAGCGAGATTGTTGGAAGATCGCCGCCATAGACCTTCGAGACATTTTCAACCGTAAAGCCGGACATAGGAACGCCTCCTGCCATACTTTATTTTTTCGGAATAAACCTGAGGTCCAGAATATCCTCCACCTTGTAGATCTCATCCTGGAAGCCCAGCTCCTTCTGAATCTGCTGGGTATCATTCAACGCGTTGATGTCCACGTCCGGATTGTTCTCCCACAGCACCTCTTCGCGCTTCAGCGCCAGATCCAGCACCTCGGGATCGATCTCGATGTTGTTCAGATAGTAAGCCTTAAACTCGTCCGGATGGCTCTTCGCATACTCCTGCGATTTGAAGTAAGCTCGCAGCAGCTTCTCGACCAATTCCGGTTTCTCTTCCAGAATACCGTCGCGGGCCGCCAGCACCCCGGTGTGGAAGGTCGGCAGGTAATCCCAGCCTGTAGCGATGATATGGCCCTTTCCCTGCTTTTCAGCCAGAGAAGCGAACGGTTCATGAATGATGGTGGCGTCGACCTGTCCGGTTTCCAGACTCGCGTAAGCCGCCTGATGCGTGCTGTTGGCAATGAAGGTCACATCGTCCGGACTCAATCCGTGCTCCTTCAGGATGACCTGCGTATATACCTCCAGGCCGCTGCCGAACACGGCGATGCCCACCTTCTTGCCCTTCAGGTCTTCCACCTTCTGGATCTCCGGCGAGGCGATCAGGTAGAACGGCCCCTTGGTCCGGAACATGGAGGAGACGATTTTAACGGGAGCGCCCTTGCCCGCAGCCACGATCGCCGTCGTCGTGGCCACGTCGACCACGTCAATGTCCTTGCTGGTCAGACCGGCTATCGGGTCCTTGGTGGTGATAAATTCGACGTCGAGTCCTTCCTCCTCGAAGAAACCCTTCTCCGCCCCGAAGGACACCGCCAGTCCGCTGACCCCGCTAAGCGGCGCATACCGGATCTTCTCCAGCTTGGCGCCTGCCGCGCTCTCTCCGTCCCCGGCGGACGGTGCCGCTTCCTTCCCGTTATCTTGACCGCTTGCGCAGCCGGCCGTCATGGCGATCAGCCATAGCGCCGCAAGTGCTATTAGGTATGGACGTATTCCTCTTCTGTTCATATGGTTCTCTCCCCCTGGTAGTGGTGCTTTTGCCCGATGGTCTATGATGATTTCCATTTCAAAAAAACGCTGCGTTCCAACAAATCGATCAATGAAATGATAAGTACGGATACGACGGTAACCAGCGCTACAATGGCAAAAGCCTGCGCGGTATTGTACAGCGATGTCGCCTTCACGAGAATATTGCCAAGGCCATCCTTCGACGCCAGCATCTCCCCGAACAGCGCCCCGACCAGTCCGGTAGCGGCCGAAATTCGGAGAGCGGCAAAAATGGTGGGCGCAGCCGATGGCAATATCACCTTCATGATGGTCTGATAGCGCGTCGCCTCGAATACTTTGGCGACCTTCAGATGGTTGTCCGCCGTCTGTTTGATTCCGGTCATCGTATTGACCGTGATCGTAAAGAAACAAAACAGGAACACAATCGATATTTTATGCGTGATCCCGATCCCGAGCCAGAGCGCCAGCAGCGGAACGATCGTCACCTTCGGAATCGCCATCAGCGCCGAAAGGTACGGCCGGAAGAACCGCTCCGCCCATGGGATCAGCACCAGAGCCATGCCGACGGCGAGCCCGCCAATGGCCGCAATGCCGTAGCCCGCAACGAACTCGGCCAATGTGACGTACAGGTGCTTCCAGATCTCCCCGTCACCGAACAGCTTGAACAGTTCGCGGAATACTTGGGAAGGCGCAGGCAGATACAAGCTGCTGACGGTCTCCGTGCGAACCAGAACCTCGCAGATCCCCAGTATGACCAGCAGCAATGCCCCCTGACCTGCCCAGATGCCGGGGAATTTCTTGGCATTCCTCGTTCCCATCCGGCTCACCCCTTCGCAATCAGGTCATAACGGTTCCTTGGGCGGCTCAGTCCCAAATGCTCCCGGAAGGTGCTGCCTTCATACTCGGTGCGGAACAAGCCTCTGCGCTGAAGCTCCGGCACAACCAGCTCCAGGAACAGATCCAGACCGCCAGGCATATAGGGAGGGCAAACATTGAACCCGTCGGCCGCTTCATCCCGGAACCACTCTTCGATGATATCCGCTACCTGCTGCGCGCTGCCGACCACGAGCAGATGCCCGCGGACCGTGACGGTGAAGAAATAGAACAGGTCCCTGATCGTAATATCCTCGCGTCCGTTCGCCCCTCTGGCCAAGTCGGCCCAGTGCAGCGCGGCTTCCGAAGCGGATAGGTCAGGCAGCGGATCCTCCAGCGAATATCCCCTCAGGTCGATTCCGATCTTATCCGAAAGGGGACCCAGATCGAAATCGGTCACCACCAGTTCGTTCAGCTCCGCATATTTGGCCCGTGCTTCTTCCTCCGTCCGGCCCACGATCGGAACCAGCCCGGGAAGGACCTTCAAATCCGAAGCTTCCCTTCCATACGCCGGCAGGCGCTCTTTCACTTCCTTGTAAAATTTCACGGCGACTTCTTTGACGTTCGTTCCGGTGAAGACCATGTCGGAGTATTGGGCCGCCAGCATTTGGCTGCGCAGGGAGGTTCCTGCCGTGATCAGCGGAAGCTGTCCCTGTATCGGACGCAGAATGTTCAGCGGCCCGGCGACGGAGAAGTGCTCGCCGACATGGTCCAGGGCATGCACCTTGCTGCCGTCGGCGAACACGCCGCTTGCCTTGTCCCGCGGAAGGGAGTCATCCTCCCAGGTGTCCCACAGCCCGCTGACGATTTCGATGAATTCCTCGGCATAGTCGTACCGCTTGGCGTTATCCCAATGCTTCTCCCGGCTGAAATTCAGCGCAGCCCGCGTATCGGAGCCTGTCACGACATTCCATGAGGCCCGGCCCCGGCTGAGATGATCCAGCGATGCCGTGAAGCGTGCGATGTTGTAAGGCTCGGCATAGGTGGTGTTCACCGTGCCGATCAAACCGATTTTATCCGTTGCCGCTGCCAGATAGGACAGCATGGTGAACGGCTCCAGCCGCGTCATTTGGGAAGGGAATAAATGCTGCATATCCGCGCTCGTGGCCAATCGGTCCCCCAGGAAAAAGAAATCGAACTTGGCCTTTTCAAGCTTCTGGGCGACCTCCTTCAGGAACTGGGGATCGTAAGCCCCGTCCGTTTTGCCTTCGGGCAGCCTCCAGCCCGCGGGATGATAGCCCGTCCCGAATAAGAACAATCCAAGATGCAATTGACGACGTTTTGAACTCATGGTTGTGTCACCTTCCTGATCCATATTGGTTATGGTTGATCATGATCATGCCGAATAGGTACTGGCGTTATATCTGCTTGATCCGCGGAATTCCTCCGTCAAGCGGTCGATCTCCTGCAGTTCTTCCTCTGTCAGCCGTTCATCCGAATGCTTCAGCGTATCCGCGATGTGCTCAGGCTTCGATGCCCCGACAATGGCTGACGTGATGCCAGGGCGGCTGAGCACCCAATTCAGGGCGAACTGCGGAAGCGTCCATCCCCGCTGTTCGGCCAGCGGCCGGATCCCCTCCACGACGGAAAGCGCATGCCGCTGGTTCAGCAGCAATCGTAACCGCTGCTCGCCTGCAGCTAGGCGCGAGTCCGTTGGGGGAGCTTCGCCCGCCCGATATTTGCCGGACAATATGCCCCGGCCGAGCGGACTGTACACGATAACCCCGACCTGCTCGGACTGGGCAAAGGGAATCAGCTCGCGTTCAATCTCTCTAGTAATGAGACTGTATTCCGGCTGTACGCTTTCGAACCGGCGAAGGCCATGCAGCGCACTGATGCCGTGGGCTTTGGCGAGCTGCCAAGCCGCATAGTTCGAGCAGCCGATGTAACGCACTTTCCCCTGCCGTACAAGATCCGTAAGCGCATCAAGCGTCTCGTCCAGCGGGGTTAACTCATCAAACCGATGTACTTGATAAAGATCGATATAATCCGTTTGGAGCCGGGCAAGACTGTTCTCCAGCGCACGGTAAATATGATAGCGGCTTTGGCCCTGGTCATTGATGCCGGGTCCGATGCGATTATGCAGCTTGGTTGCCAGGAGAATGTCCTGTCTTCGCTCCTTCAGCAGCCTGCCCAGAATTTCTTCCGATTCCCCGAGCTGCTTGACGTTTCCGTTATCCATGCCCGTGCCGTAAACGTCAGCCGTATCGATCAGATTGATGCCGGAACCAAGCGCTTGATCCAATACGGCGGCCGAATCCCTCTCATCGATCCAGCGCCCGAAAGACATCGTCCCGAGGCTTACCTCCGACACTTGAACCCCGGTTCTGCCCAGTGTTCTATACTGCATAATGCCAACCCCTCACTTTGCTAGATTCATAAAAAAACAACCGGAGACACCCCTCGGATCATAACTTGATCCAAGGATGCATCTCCGGTCGTCCGGTAGAATGTGCATCAATCATATTAGCGTTATAATTGTCATGTAGCCCTTAGAATCGAACGTCTCGTTCATCTCCGTTGGTTAGGTAGATAAACAAAGCATCTAATTCTATCATTTCCGATATGTTAAGTTGGATTATAACACCGTCTAATTTTGTCGTCAATTATTTTTCATGTTGGGTTTGCGGCCGGATCAGCCCGAGGTGATCTCGTAGCGTCCTGCCCGCATATTCCTCGCGAAACAGCCCCCGCTGCTGAAGCAGCGGGACTACGCGCTCCACAAACTGTTCGAGCCCGCTCGGGAGCAGAGGAGCCATTATGTTGAATCCATCGCAGGCCAAGCTGCGGAACCAATCCTCCATCATATCGGCAACTTGCCGCGCAGTGCCAACCATCGTCATATGTCCCCTCGACACCGCGTAATGCCGGCCGAGCTCCAGAATGCTCATCCCTGACTTCGCGGCCATATCCATAATCATGATCGCCCGGCTGCTGTTTCCTTCCCGCGGCAAATCGGGCAGCGGGCCGTCTGCCGGATATCCCGTCAAATCCGCATTCAGCAGCTGGGACACATACTTCACCCCTGCCTCCGGCAGAATGAGCTCGCTGAATGTCCGGTGATATGCCATGGCTTCGGCTTCGCTGTCCCCAAGGAAAACCTGCAGTCCCGGCAGAACCTTTACCTCTTCCCTCTCCCGTCCATACTCCATGAGCAAGTCCTTAAACTCGCGGTAATACTTGATCGCATCCTCCCTACTCTCGCAGGCCGTGAACACGACATCAGCCGTTCGAGCCGCCAGCCTTCTTCCGGCAGCCGAGGTTCCCGCTTCAATGATGACAGGCCTCCCCTGCGGAGATCTCGGCATGTTCAAGGGCCCTTCCACCCAGAAGTACTCGCCTTCATGATGCGCCCGATGAATCCGTGCCGTATCGGCAAAGACCGCCTTTTGCCGATCCAATACAAGGGCATCGTCCTCCCAGCCGTCCCATAATCCGGTCACGACTCGTAGAAATTCCTCCGCCCTTTCATACCGTTTTTCGTGCTCCATTAATACCGCCGATCCAAAATTGCGTGCCTCCGCATCCTTCGTGGAGGTCACCACATTCCAGGCGGCCCTGCCGCCGCTGATATGATCCAGCGTAGACAGACGCCTGGCCAATCCGTACGGCTCGTTGAAGGTTGTAGATGCCGTTCCGGCTAATCCAATACGTTCCGTCACCCCGGCGAGGCCGCTCAGCATGGTGAGCGCTTCAGGCTGCAGAAAGCTGACATTCGTCCGTAAATCCTCGATCAACGGGATCGAGTTGTTGTCCGCAAGGAATACCATATCGAATTTTCCGCGTTCGGCTGCTTGGGCGCAGCGTTTATAGAAATCGTAGTCCATCGCCCCGACCCCTGCCGAATCGGCATGACGCCATGCAGCGATATGATGGCCGTAATTCATCAGAAAAGCGCCTAGGATGATTTGGCGTTGATCTGAACCCATCACGTTCACTCCCCTCCGGTTTAGCTCTATAGATTCTTGATCTCGATGAGATTATCTACGTATTCACTGACATACTTGTTATCGTGAAGACGGGCTTGAACTTCCTTCTCCCATGTCACGGCTTCCCTCAAGGACGCAAGACCCGTCCCGATGCCATACCATGCCTCCACCTCATCCCGACGGATGGTGAAGGACCGGTCTTCAAACTTGAAGATCAGTGTATCCAAATTATCAATCATGGCAAAATTCGCAGTGGAATTATAGACCAGCGTTTGCTTCAGCATGTCCTCTTTCAGATCGCCGACCCTGGACTTGAACCGAAGCTCGGCCGTCAATTCCTCCGGATACAGCTGAAATGTGCGCTCAATGTCACGCATGGGAAGCGAAGCATTCAAGTTGATCAGGTTCCCGGCATTGCCCATATATGGGCTGGCGAATTTCAGCGAATTCCGTATATCGTGTGTCAACGGATCATTTTGCTCCGCTTCATACTGAACCGCTTGTTCATGTGCCTTGGGCTTAATGTATCCCTCCAGCGCCACCATGCCCCCGATGCCGATAAGCAGCAGGACAACGATCAGCCAATTCTTTCTGCTCATGGTTCATTCACCTCAAGTTGAAACGTTAGTTTATAAGCTTTCTGTACCAGCAGCGGAATGATGACCGACGTCATCGGGATAACATACCGCATGACGGTCACGTAGAACGAATAAGGCCCATCGACCGACAGTTCTCGCCCAAACCATAAATCGCTGCCGTATTGAATCACGAAGGTATACATGGAGATAACCACGATAAATATCGACCACAGCCACCATGCCCACTTGCTCCATCGGTTCAATTTGCCTGCATTGATGACGGCTGTCTGCTTTTCATACCGTTTGAGATGCCGTGACATGGAAAGATACGCCGCACCGGTTAATGCAGCCAAACACAGGAGGAGCGTGTTCACCCATATCCCGTTTGGCAAAAACCGGGCCGGAATGGTAGCGATCCAGGCCAGCAAGGAATAAATAAGGGCGCTCTGAAGGAGGTCATGACGGAAACGGTAGCTGTAAATTTTCTGGTTGTCGTCAATCAGAGATTCGATGTCTTCCATATTTTCGATCGCCAGACTGATCGCCGACTGATATGCTATACCGTTCTCCATATAATCCGTGACCCGCGCCTCCAAATTGCTGAGAACCTCGTTCTTCAGATCGACAACTTCCTTGGTTTTGCGTTGATTCGCGAATAGGCGATCCACAAAAATCTCGAGGTCATGCCTGTTGGTCATTGCTACTTCAGCTCCTTTCCGTTTCCAATCAGAACATCGATAATCTCGCGTGCCGCCTTCCATTCTTCTTGGTTGCGCAGCAAACGCTTCATTCCCTCCTGGCTGAGATTGTAATATTTGCGTCTCCCGCCCTGGGTTTCTTCTCCCCAATAGGAGCGTATCAATCCCTGCTTCTCCAGCCTCCTCAGACTTGAATACAATGTAGGCTCCTTCAGTTCAAATCGATTCCCGCTTCGAATCGCGATCTCCTTAATGATCTGATAGCCGTAATTGTCTCCATCTGATAGCACATGCAAAATAAAGGTATCAATATTGCCGCGTATCAAGTCACTGTTATGTAAGGGTTCAATCAAATACCCGAACCTCCTAACGGATGGAATGGGTATAATATAACGCACATTACTATGCATGTCAAAGTAATATTACACGCATATATTCCATTACGCTCTTCTTTGGATTGACGGTTTGCGAGCGTCTACTATATAATTCTTGAAAGTTCTTCCTATTATAAATAGGATCCCATAGAATGCTGCGCAAGAGATCCCAGTATATCTATATCCCATCAGTACCCGCAGGAGGAAACGGTTTTGCTTCATAAATACATTCGACGTCTGAAATACTATATTCTCCGGACCCTTCGCATGCAAAATAGCGACCATCGGATCGCTCTCGGCTTTGCCGTCGGCTTCTTCCCTTGCTGGTATCCCACCTTTGGCATCGATCTGCTGCTGGCTCCGCTGCTGGCTCGCATGGTAAGGGGGAACATCCCCTCCGCCTTCCTTGCGGCGTCCGCAGGCTCCGTCTTGTGGCCGATCCTGTTCTATCTAAACTATAGAATCGGCGTGTTTGTGCACCTGTTCACTACGTTTCCGGCGACCTTCGAAATCGAAGATGCGCTCACGGTTCCCGTTCCGGAGACGGATTATATCGTTGAAACGGACCATTTCGGCAGGTTGGGCGACATGGGCGTTAACTTTCTCGTCGGCGCCTTGATCAACAGCGTTCTTTCTACGCTGATTCTTTACATTTTGCTGCGAATCATGCTCTCCGTCTACCGCAAACCCTTGCTCCACAAGATCAAAGAATCCATTCGCAGAGGAAAATCGAAGCCTTAGCCCGAAGCTCCCCCTGTAAAAGCGCCCGGAATTCTATTCCGGGCGCTTTTTTTTATACCGTTCAAACTCAAATGTCTCGGTCTATTCGTGATTTCCCCTTCAGCTCTGAGCCGTTATCTCTGGAAAATTCGGTATAAGTTGCTAAAAGTACGGCATTCTAAAGAGGATGCGCCTTACTATATACCGGCAAAGGAGGGAAGTTTCAATGAAATCGAAGGTACGGCCCGCGCTGCTCGATCCTGTTAAAATGCGGCTGGAACATTGCGAAGATGTCATCTACCAATCCTTGCGTCTCCATGGATCAACGTGTACCGTCATCTACATTGAGCCTATCGTGGATATCAGCACCCTGCATGAATACATCGTCAAACCGTTGATTAAGGAAGCCGCGAAGGTTCAGCATGATTTTCTTAATTTCATTGACCGCATGGATCGCGGAGACATGCTGTCGGTTCCGTTCGAGCGTTCTTCCTCGGCCGAGTATATTGCCGATATGATCGTTGAAGGCAGAGCCGTTGTGATTGTGGAACAATTGGCGGAGGCTTATTTGTTCGACATCGTCTTGTATCAGAAGCGGGCGGTTTCGGAATCTCAGAACGAGCTGGTCGTGAACGGACCGCAGGAAGCGTTTATCGAAGACATCGGAACAAATCTATCGCTGCTCCGGCACAAAATCAAACATACGGATCTCAAAACCGTGCGCTACCAGATCGGCGACTACTCCAAGACCGCCGTGTACATGGTGTATGTCGACGGTTTGTGCAAACCTGAAATCGTTGCTCAAGTGGACCGGCAGCTGAGCAGCATGTCCATCGACGGGACGTTTGGGATCAGCACCTTGTCCGAGCAAATGAAGGAAGGCGTAAAATCCCCCTTTCCTCAGTTTCAATACACGGAACGCCCCGATTCCGTTGCCGCGTCCCTACTTGAAGGCCGGGTTGGCATCATGCAGGACGGAACGCCGTCGGCGCTGATCGTGCCCGTCACCCTATTTTCCCTGCTGCAGTCGTCCGAGGATTATTATCACAGCTTCTTCTCCTCCAGTTGGATTCGGGTCGTCCGGTTCATGTTCGCGATTATTTCATTATTGATGCCTGCCCTGTATGTCGCTATCACAACTTTTCAGCCATCCATCATACCAACCGATTTGCTGATCACCTTAGCCGCATCGCGTGAAAACATACCGTTCTCCGCCTTAGCGGAGGCGCTGATCATGGAACTGACCTTTGAAGCGCTGCGGGAAGCCGGGACCCGTATCCCGAAGCCCGTCGGGCAGACGATATCCATCATCGGCGCCATTGTCATCGGACAGGCCGCGGTGGAAGCGGGGATCGTATCGAACCCCATGGTCATCGTGGTTTCGATAACGGGCATCGCTTCTTACATCATTCCGCACTTCGAGCTGGGGCTGGCGTTCCGCTTGCTGCGCTTTCCTATCCTCATACTTGGAGGAACGCTCGGTCTGATCGGCGTGTTTACGGCCGCCTTCCTGGTGTACGGACATATGGCTTCCCTGAAGTCGTTCAATACGCCGTACCTGCTGCCCGTTGCCCCTCTTGTCTTATCGGAATGGAAGGACACCTTCGTGCGGGCGCCGTCCATGCTGATGAAGAACAGGCCTAAAACCTATGCATCATCCAACAATTTAAGGAGACGAAAACGATAATGCTTCTACTCAAATGGTTGAAAATTCTGCTGCCATTATCGTTGTTGACCGGCTGTGGCTTCAACCTGACCAAGGTTGAGATCAACGAGCAAACCTTTGTATTTGCCATGTACGTGAATAAAAGCCAGAAAGACGGAAGCGTGGAAGTTACAATCAGCGCTCCCTTGCCGAACCGGCTAACATCCGGGCGGCAAGCAGGCGGGAAGGGCGGTGGAGATCCGTATGCCATGGTAACCAAATCCTCCACTACCGTGCAGGATGCCCTCCACTTGATCCAACGGGATCTGTCACGGCGCTTCGACTTCAGCCACACCAAGGTTGTTGTCGTAGGCAAGAGCTACGCAGAAGCCGGATTAGAGGAGCTGATGGATTTGCTCCAGCGAGAACCGACAACGAATATGAGTATTTACATCATGGTTGCGCCCGGAGACGCGAAAAAAGTCGCCGAGCTGACGCCGGTCTTTGAACAGATGCCTTCGGAGGTGCTCACTCGCTTTGCGGACCAGCACAACATGATCACTACAAACCTGAAGGATTGCCTCTATGCCGAATCGGCCAATCAAGGGTATGCCCTGACCTATTTGGCGGCCGGCATGAAGCCAATGGTTGCTGACCAGGAGAGACTGGAGCCGTGGACGGGAATTCAAGGCACGGCGCTGTTTCATCAACATAAGCTGGTAGCCACCCTTCCGATGGAAGAGTCGCTTGCCGTCAGTTGGGGAGTGAACGAATTAAAAGCCCCCCTGTATACCGTTTCATGGGATGAAAAAGGAAAAGCCAGCGCTTTCCTGATTTCAACCCGCTCCAGCAAATCCGTACGCATGGTCTCGGGCCATCCGATATTCACCGTCAAGCTGAGCGGGACAGGAGATGTGGTGTACAAAAAAAATCATAAGCAATTGGATACCCTTCAGGCGAAAGAGCTTATTGAGCATGAGCTCAATGAACTCATTGCAGGTCACCTCAGAAAGGCCCTCCATACCTCGCAGCGGGTCGGTGCAGACGTCCTGCAGCTCGGAATGCTGGTCGACTGGAACTACCCCGATCATTGGCAGAAGGTTCGCTCCAACTGGTCCGACTATTACAAAAACGAAGTGGAGATTCAGGTGGTTACCGACATCAAGATTCGAAACTTCGGGGCCGTACTCAAAAGGAATCCGAAATAAGGAGGCATGCCATGCTGGCTCTTGTGTTCCTCGTATACGCCTTGACGGAATGGTACTTCGCGAAGAAAAAGGTAAGGTCTCCCCGTGAAAAATGGACCATGCTCATTCTGATCCTTGCCTTTTCCGTCTGGAATGTTATCGCCTTGTACACTCACGAGTGGCTCACCCCCAACCATCTGATCATGCTGCTGTTCGGCTGGCTGGATGGGCTGTAACATCTAAAAAAACGAAAGGAGGTACAAACCCGCATGCGCAATACGCCTTGGCAGCTGTTCCGCTTCGGATTTGTCTATCTTAATGCCATACCTACGGGATTTCTGATCAGTCCCCTCTTGTGGAATTCGGCCTATTTGGGATGGGCCGCGATTCTGGGCGGTTATGCGATCAGCCTGATCTTCCTCTGGTTTATGCTGAAGGTCGGACAGTGGGATCCACGGAAACCCTGGATCGAATTCGGCAGCGCCCTGGTCAGCAAATGGATCCACTTTCCGATTGTCGCTTTGGTATTCTTCTGGTCAATCAATTACATAGGAATGGATATCGAAGGTTTCACATTATTCTTCGATACCAATTATATGCGGGAGTCCCCACAATGGTTCGTCCTCCTGATTGTGGGCCTTGTCGTGATGGTTACGGCTAGATGGGGCATGGAGACGATGATTTATATTTCCGACGGGCTGTTTCTCGTCATCGTCATTGCCATTGTGTCCATGAATATGTTTTTCTTTAAGGAAGCGCATTTCGATATGATGATTGCGATGGTCAGGCATCACAATTATGGTTCTGCGCTCATGGACAGCTTGTTCTGCCTTTCATTCTTCGCGGAATGGCTCGTGTTCCTCTTTCTGGCTCCCTATATCCAATTCAATAAAAAATCCTTTCGCAACCTTGCAACGGCGGGACTATTGGTCACGGTAGCCGTGATGCTCCAATGGGCTTCGGCCCTGCTGAATTTCGGACCCTATTTGGGGCGCGAGCTGCAGTATCCGCTCGTCGAACTAATGCGTGCAGCCAGCGGGTTCCTTGGCAATTCCGATCCGCTGATCATTGGGTTATGGAGCAGCTCGATGTTCTTTCACAGCGCCTTCCTCATCCACGTGAGCACTAGGTGTCTGGCGAAGCTCCTAAACCTGAAGCAGATGGACGGTCCGCTGATTGCGATCATCGGAGGAACGGCAATGGTGATTGCATACCAATACTCGCAAAATCCGATTCTCTTTCTCCAGGACTTCAATTCCTTCGGGATGGCGATGTTCTTTGTTCTTATGGAGTTAATCCCGATTTTCTATTGGGTCGCTTCCCTTTTCCGTAAACGCAAGCGTAGGCCAAAACCAAGACCAAAGCCTGATCATAAACCCGCTTGAGAGTCTTGAACTTGTAATGAACCGCCTTCCATCCTGTTCGTCTTTCGAAATTCAGCATGAAAAAGAGCGGCCGTCAGCCGCTCCCCTCTTACGGATCAACATGGTTAAGGAGAAATTTTCTCGGAAAGTATGATAAACCTCCGATGTTTATGCTTTCTGATCTCGTCAAAAAACCAACATTTTATGTAAGCGCTTCCTACAAAAAGGTTCTTTTATTGTAAGCAATTGGCATATTATATAGTACAGTAGACCAGCTAAGCAAGGGTGGCAGCAGGAGGTGATCGGCATGGGCGTGAATGAAGCTTTGGCTTTAATGATTTCGTTCGCCACTCTGGTCGTTTCGATCCTTGCCTTCCATAATAAGAAATAGACCCGTCCTGGAACAGATGAATCTATTTCTTACGTCTGGTTGCAAGCAAATATCCACCTTGCGGGCGAAGATCTGCTGTACGAGGAGTCGGCGGCAACCGGCTCCTTTTGTGATACACAAAAATATCCTATTCCGGTTTTTGCGGATTTATGACTCGGCGACATCCATTACGTCTTCAGAATCGCCTGTACATCGGCTAAAATTTTCTCCATAAGTTTGGAGCTCTCCTCATACATTTTCTTGGCTTTCTTACTTTTCGTGCTGAGACTGAACAATTCCAAATCCGCCTGGCATTTCTTTAAATTTGCATACAAGAGCTTCCGTTCCTCGTTTTGGGGCACCTGGATCTGATCGTTATACAAATCGACGGTTAATTGTCCATAGGTATCGACTTGAGCAAGGTATACGTCCTTGATCCTGGCGCCCTGCTTGTCCAGCTCTTCCACCAGCCATCCATGATTGAAGCCCGAAACGCGCAGCGGTTCATCCATGACCTCGCCATCCATGATCACTACCTGCCCAGGTTTTTCCGGCGCTACCTGTATGCCTAGATCCTTGGGAGTCAAAGGCAAACTTTCACGCTTCTGCAGGACATTGATCTCACCGCTGGATTCCATGATGGCAAACTCCACGTCGGCGACCTGAAACACGTCTTTTTTGCGGAGCTGCTGCATCAGCTCGTCTGTCGACAGCCTTTCCTTCTTTAAATTATCTTCTAATATCTTGCCGCCTTGAATGAGCACGGTTGATTTAAAATCGATAAAATCCCTTGCCTTTTTGCTCTTGATTTGCAGGAATTCGATGAGAAGCGAGCAGGCAACCCAGACGCCCAGAGCCACGAGCCCTAAATACCAGTTTGCTTCCAGATCCAAGGATATATAGGCAGCTATGCTACCGATCGTGATCCCTGTTAAATATTCAAAAAAAGATAGCTGCGTCACCTGGCGCTTGCCAAGCACTTTCGTCATCAGGAACAGCACGACCACGGCACATACGGTTCTAAGTACGATTTCCAACCATTGAGGCACAACAACGACCTTCCTTTCGATGTAATGACATAGCAATCACTATATAGATTATTGTCAAATATCCTAATTGAAATCACACCATTATTTTCCTTGCCATGCTTCATGCATGTTCTTCTCCAAAATGCGTACATTATTACGCATGAAAGGAGTGATAAAAACCAATGACCGTAGCTTCCGATGTGAAAACATGCCTCTCATCCTTAAAAAGCGCTCAGGCCAGCCTTGAGCAATTTGCGTTGTCTACGCAAGATCAAAATGCCAAGGATCTGTTCACTACCGCGGCACAACAAACGCAGCAAGTCGTAGACCAAGTAGCCCAGCGGGTTCAGCAGCTTGAACAGGAAGAGCCTCAGTATAAAGGTTTCTAAGCATTGTTTTTTTGCTTTCTCCTATGCTGAAAGCCCATGCATACCTCCTATCTTTCCCGGATAGGAGGTTATTTACATTGTGTTATTTTTTATTGAGTTATCATCACCATCAGGGTAAAGTGTTAATAACGGAGACTGTATATAAGGGGGTAAATTCTATGAATAATGGTATGCGTCCTATCGATGTCATCACGTTCGGCGAATCGATGGGATTATTATATCCCGAAGGCACACGGGGCATTGGCCAGGGAGGAACCATGGCCCAGTCCTTCGGCGGCGCCGAAAGCAACCTCGCCATCGGGCTTTCCAGGCTTGGCTGCAGCAGCGGATGGTTCGGCCAGCTCGGCAACGATCCGATCGGAACCGGCATTTTGAAAACGCTTCGAGGTGAAGGGGTCGATGTTTCCAGCGCCAGACAAACGGATGCTGCACCGACCGGTCTTATGCTGAGACAGAACGTTCGCGGTCAATCCTCCGTCTATTACTACCGCAAAGGCTCTGCCGCCAGCCAAATGACGCCGGACCATGTAGACTCCGAATACATAGCCAAGGCCCGCATCCTTCATTTCACGGGCATCACCGCCGCCTTAAGCAGCAACTGCCTGGAGACGATACGGCATGTCATTTCCGTATGCAAAACGCATGGCGTCCAGATCAGCTTTGATCCGAACCTCAGGCTGAAGCTGTGGAACATTGAGGAGGCTCGCCCCGTATTGCTGGAGCTTGCCGAAAGCTGTGATTATTTCCTCCCTGGCTATGATGAATGCAAGCTGTTGTTCGAAACGGAAGACGAGCAGATGATCCTGGACCGTCTGCGTCAGCTCCCCGGCATGTCCGTGATCAAGAGTTTCGACGGAAACAACGTTATTGTTCGGGAAACCGGGACCTACTCCCTTCCTTTTGAGCGCGTGGATAACGTAGTGGATACCGTTGGCGCGGGAGACGGCTTCTGCGCAGGCTTCCTGGCAGGCATCGCCAAAGGCTGGACACCGGAAGAGGCCTTGTCCCTAGGCGGATTAACCGGATCCCTGGTCATCCAAGCCCCAGGTGACTGGGAAGCGCTTCCGACCTGGGAGGAAGTTCAACAGCGGCGAGGAAATGCCGCCCATATCGAACGTTGACCCGCTATGATTGGATATCAAGCCATCATCTAATAGAATGCATAGATTAAGAAGGAGTGTATAACATGAAAAAATTGAAACTGATCGAACAGATCCATCAGGCTGGCGTTGTCGCGGTCCTGCGCGGCGATTCTCCCGATGAGGTTGTAGAGATTGCCAAACGCGCGATTGAAGGCGGGATCAAGGTCATCGAGGTGACCATGACCGTACCGTTCGCTACGGAAGCCATTACGACGTTATCCAAAATGTACTCTTCCAAAGACCCGCAAGCGGACAACTATGCCATCATCGGAGCCGGTACGGTTCTGGATGCAGAAACGGCCAGAATCACGATCCTGGCCGGTGCCGAGTTCGTGGTCTCCCCAGGGTTCGACCGCGATACGATTATGCTCTGCAACCGATATCGCATTCCGGTCATGCCGGGTGCCGTTACCGTCCATGATATCGTGGCCTCGCTTGAGCTTGGCGTCGATGTCGTTAAGCTCTTCCCGGGTAATCTGTACTCTCCGTCCGTCATACCTTCTCTGAAGGGCCCGCTGCCGCAGGCCAATATCATGCCGACCGGAGGCGTGAATCTGGACAATCTGCATGAATGGATCAAGGCCGGGGCATTCGCGGTCGGAATCGGGTCCGATCTGACCAAAGACGCGCTTAAGAGCGGAGACTTCAATTTGATTACGGAGAAGGCCCGTGCTTATATCCACGCCTTTAAGGAAGCTCAAACCTCCCATAAATAATCTTAATGCACATGCCGTAGTAGTTCATAGATGGCGTTCGCTGCATGTTCATCTTCATAAATAACAGACAAGCCTATCAAGTCGATCTTGATAGGCTTGTCTGTTATTAGATCCTTCTCTTTCCGAACCATCGTTTCTGTGTAATCATGCCCGTTGTAAAACCGCCTGCAACAATCGTCAGAATGGAGTACACAAAGGTGCTTCCCGAGAGCAGAACGCCTCCGAATCCGATGATGACGGCATCCATCAGCAAAATAATGACGCCTACATTCAATGGCAAATACCTTGCCAGAAAATGAGCCAACAGATCCGTTCCGCCCGTGCTTGCATCATTCCTCAGCATCAATCCTAGCCCGGCCCCGATCAACGCACCGCCTATGGGCGCGCTGATAATCACATGGGGAGCAAAAAAACGCAAAAAATCCGTTTGCAACGGGGAG
Source organism: Priestia sp. BR_2 (assembly GCF_041954005.1). Taxonomy (NCBI): domain Bacteria; kingdom Bacillati; phylum Bacillota; class Bacilli; order Caryophanales; family Bacillaceae; genus Priestia; species Priestia sp. BR_2. Next base: position 223,452 of record NZ_JAVFHM010000312.1, read on the forward strand.
AGCAAATCGATGACAAACGAAGATATCAGCATGCCTGACAGACTATTGTAAAAGATTTCGCGATTTAACATCCAGGCGGCGATAAACATGGGGATGCTGCACAAAATGATTACGAATCCGATATGTAGGTCAAACACGTAGTTGGCGATCAGAGCAATCCCGATAACTCCGCCATCCAGAACTTTATGCGGGACAAGAAAAAAATTGGTCCCCATCGCGATCAGAAAGCTTCCGATCACGATAATGACATGTTTTCGAAATGACAGCATATCCCACATCTCCATTTATAAAGGCATGTCTTATTCATATGCTTGTCATTTCGAAAAATTGCGAACTCGCTGTCCCGCATTTGAAAAAAAATTCCATCGGAATGTCTATCGCTTATTCGGCTTTTACATAAAGCAAACGCTCGGTGCGCGCCATCACTTTGGTTTTCATATACGGATGATTCTCATAGCAATAATCCACGAAGTACCCCGGCTTCTCTCCATTCCATGGAAAAATATCGTAATGCATCGGAATGGTCAAATCGAATGCCGACGCTGCGGCAAGTTCTGCGGCTTCCCGGAAGCCCATGTTCCCGACGATGCCGTCCTTCCGGCGGAAGGCATCTCCCCCATTGATCGGCACCATCCCGATATCAATGGAGTGCGCCTGCAGCCTTTCCACCAATCCGGGATAGACTACGGTATCTCCCGCATGGTAGATCAACACGCCCTGGATGTCCACCAGGTAACCGACAAATCGGTGTCCAAACTCTTCATGCTCATCCAAGGTCTCGTGGGCAGCCGGAATCGCCATCAGACGAAAGCCATCAAACTGCTGCCATTCATCGCATACGGCCGCAAACAGCCGCTCCGGCGCCACGCCGGCACCGCGCATCGCTTCATGGCAGCATGCCGGCGCAACAAACGCTGTTTCCGGATTCTGTTTGGCGATGACCGCAATCGTTCCGAGATCCATATGATCATCGTGCTCATGGGTGATCAGGACCATGTTTGCATTCGTAATATGCTCCGGCTGCAGCGGAGCCGGAAACGCGCGCTGAAATCCCGCTTTGCGTTCCAGGTCGGCTGACATATAAGGGTCGATATAGATGACGACCTCCCCGCCCTTCAGGACAACGCTCTCCTGACCCAAAAACCAAACGGCCGCCATCCCATCGGTTGTAGACGTCCGGTTGATTTCATCGATCAGCTGCTCCGGCCCCCGGCTGCTGCTGTTCTGTTCTCTCATCTCTGTCCTCTCTCCTTCCTGTTCCTAACATGACTCGATTATACCATGACGTACCCAGTAGAAATCCGGATGTTCATAGATTCTGTTCCCCAAGAGAATCGCGGATCCTCCGTTGATTCCCGCTCGGCACACCATTCCTAAGCGTTCTCATATCAGAAAATCAGGGCCTGCCGTCATAAGAAAAAACGGGTCGAAGGTAAGTTAATGGCTCACCCTGAACCCGTGTAATTGAGTCTATTTTCGTTCAAGCGGCTTCTTCCAAACGCCAAGCAGCACACCCGAGATCGCCGAACCAATGAGAACCGAGAACAGGAACAGGAGCGCATGATTGGCAAGAGCAGCGACAAAGATTCCCCCGTGCGGGGCCGGAACGTTGATGCTCCACAGCTGCGTCAGCCCGCCTGCCACCGCGGAACCGAGTATACAGGATGTCAGTACGCGCAGCGGGTCGGCCGCGGCGAACGGGATCGCCCCCTCCGTTATGAAGGAAAGGCCCATCACATAGTTGGTCACGCCAGATTTGCGTTCCTGCTCCGTGAACTTATGCTTGAAGAACGTCGTGGCCAGAGCAATGGCCAGCGGAGGCACCATCCCGCCGGCCATGACCGCAGCCATCATGGCTCCGTTCGTGTTGCCGCTGGATGTGAATACGCCGATCGCAAATGCATACGCCGCTTTATTGAAGGGACCGCCCATATCAATCGACATCATCCCGCCCAGAATCAGACCGAGAATCACCGCGTTGCCGGTGCCCAAATTGTTAAGAATATCAATCAGGCCGAGATTGATCCAGCTAAAGAACGGATCGAACAAGTAGAACATGATCGTTCCGGTAAAAAGCAGGCCGACGACCGGGTACAACAGAATCGGCTTTAAGCCGTCAAGCGCTCGGGGCAGCCCCGCAAACGCTTTGCGCAGCAGGATAACCACGTAACCGGCCAAGAAACCTGCCGCAAGACCGCCAAGGAACCCCGAATTGGAATTGAGGGCCATCAGGCCTCCGACCATGCCGGGCATCAACGCCGGACGATCGCCTATGCTGAGCGCTATGAAGCCCGCCAGAACCGGAATCAGGAAGTGGAAGGCACCGTCTCCTCCGCCGATCGTTTGCAGCAGCTGGAAGAGCGGATGATCCTCGCCGGCGAGCTGCTCGATCAGGAAGGAGATGGCCAGAAGAATGCCCCCGCCCACGACAAACGGCAGCATGTGCGAAATACCATTCATCAGGTCCTTGTACACTTTCGTGCCTATGCTGCCCTTCTCCGCGTCCTTCGCCTTCGGCTCACCGCCGCCATCGCTGCGGTAGATCGGCGCCTCGCCGCCCATCGCCTTGCGGATCAGCTCCTCCGATTTGCGGATGCCGTCGCTGACAGGACGCTGGAGAACGGGTTTTCCGTTAAAGCGGGCCATCTCCACGTTTTTGTCGGCGGCAATGATGACGCCTGAGGCCCTGCGGATTTCCTCTTCCGTCAATACGTTCTGCGCGCCCTCCGAGCCGTTCGTCTCCACCCGGATTTCGACGCCCATCTCCTGGGCTTTCTTCTTAAGGGCGTCTTCGGCCATAAACGTATGGGCAATGCCGGTCGGGCAAGCCGTTACGGCAACCACAAACGGAGTCAAGGCCAAGGCAGAAACATCCCGTTGGTCAGCTTGGGCTGCAATGCCGGATTCCCGATGCTTGTTCTCCGCTTCCTTTTGTGCGGCTTCCCTTTTTTTGGCTGCTTCCCTCTCAGCCTTGGCGGCTTCTTCAACCGCCTGCTTGGAGTCGAATAAAGCCGTTACCTCCGCCGGCGTCTCCGCCTTCATCAACTGCGCGATGAATTCCGCATCGATCAACAGCCTCGATAACGCTGCAAGGGTACGAAGATGCGTATTCCCCGCTCCCTCGGGAGCGGCGATCATGAAAAAAACATGCGCCGCCTCACCGTCCAGCGCTTCGAAATCCACGCCCCCGCTGCTCTTGGCAAACACGACGGTCGGCTCGTTAACCGCTTTCGTCTTGGCGTGGGGCATCGCAATGCCGCCGCCGATCCCCGTACTGGATTCGGCTTCACGCTTCAGGATCATCTCTTTAAACAAAACCGGATCGTTGATCCGCCCGCTGGCGGACAGACTCCCGATCAGTTCATCGATGGCAGCCTCCTTCGTGACCGCCTTCAGATCCATGATCATCGTTTCTTGTATCATTAAATCCGTAATTCTCATGCTGATTCACACTCCCTTGAAATCTTCGTGGTGATAACCGCCCATTCCCGGTATGTGAAGCGGCTCACCACTCCGTGATCCTAACCAGAGGAAGCAGCTCATCAATCGCTTCCCTTGCCGCCAAGTCGTCCGAGAACGCCGTAGCGCTTCCAGAGGCGACCCCCGTCCGGAATGCCTCGATCGGGCCCTGGCCCTTCGCAAGCGTGCCGACGAATCCGGCAATCATCGAATCTCCGGCACCGACCGAATTGCGGACGGTACCCGGCGGAACATGGGCGTGATAGACCCGATCGGCCGTGATGAACAGCGCCCCTTCTCCGGCCATGGAAATCAGGACATGCTGAGCACCCTTCTCAAGCAGTTTCCGTCCGTACTCCACAAGCTGCTCCCTTGAGTCAATGACGACGCCGAACAACTCGGCCAACTCGTGGTGGTTCGGTTTCACAAGGAGCGGCTTATAGGCCAATGCCCTCATTAGAGCCTCACCGGTGGTATCCATGACGAATTCGGCGCCGCCCTTTCGGCACGCTTCGATCAGACGGCCATAAAAGTCCGAACCCAGCGAAGGCGGCACGCTGCCTGACAGCACAACGATATCGCCGGCTTCAAGCTGTGACAGCTTATGGAGCAGCTCTTTCGTTTCCTCTTCCCGGATATCGGGTCCCAAGCCGTTGATCTCGGTCTCTCCGCCATGCTTCAGCTTAACGTTGATGCGGGTATCGTCCGCGATGTTCACGAAATCCGTGCGGATTCCTTCCTTGCCGAGCATCTCGTCGATATAACGGCCGGTGAAACCGCCAAGAAAACCGATTGCCGTATTATCGGCTCCCAGCTGGTTCAGCACACGCGATACGTTAATTCCTTTCCCGCCCGGAAACTTCATGTCCCGGGTCATTCTGTTCAATCCGCCAAGCTCGATATGCTCAACTTCCACGATGTAATCAATGGAAGGATTCAGTGTAACCGTATATATCATCATGATCCCTCAATTATTTTGGTTTTCTGTGAAATGACCTTCTTCCATGATTCCGGCAAGGACTCCGTAATCAGCGTCGCTTCGCTCAGGTCCAGCAATTTGGCGAAGGAAACCTCTCCGATTTTGCTGGAATCCGCAAGGACGTAGCTGGAAGCGGACAGCTGGTGGGCCCGCCGCTTGATCAAGGCTTCTTCCGGATCGGGGGTGGTGTAGCCCATCTCCGCATCCACGCCGTTCGTGCCCAGAAAGCACCGGTCAAAACGGAAGTTGTCCATATTTTGCAGCGCGATGCTTCCGATGACGGCTTTGGTATGAATCTTCATCATGCCGCCCAGCAGATAGCTTTTGATCCGCTTGCTGACCAACGCTTCGATATGGGATAAACCGTTCGTGACAACCGTGACGTCTTTGGCGTCGATGAACGGAATCATGGCTAGCGTGGTCGTACCCGCATCCAGGTAAATGCTTTCTCCATCCTCAACCTGTGCAGCAGCCAACCGGGCAACCGCGTTTTTCTGTTGAATGTTTTTGAACGTTTTTTCCTCGATTCCAAGTTCTTGTATCTTTGGGCTCGGCAGAGCGGCTCCGCCATGAATACGCTTTAGCAATTGACGTTCTTCAAGGTCGATCAAATCTCGCCTTACCGTCGATTCCGAAGCTTCAAGGAGTTCTACCAATTCCTGCAGCTTCACGACACCGCGCTGTTGTAAGCGCTCTAATATGATTCGGTATCTTTCTTCCGTCAGCATAATGAATCCCCCTCTACAGTTTATAGTATCATATTCGTCTCAAAAAACAATCTAAAACGTTCAAAAACATTCACAATCATTCAGGAAATCGATGAATGATTTACCATCCTGGCAAGCTGCAAAATTGGATGGTTTCCTCTTATGGATGACCGTTTGCCCCATAGCAAGCCGAGAAGCGTCGAAACATCTCATAAACGTTTGTAACCTGCTGCCTCTACGCTATATACTGGTAACTAGGAAACTCTCACAGTATAGAAGAGGTGACATGAATGGACCAACTGAAAGAAGCCTATGAGCGGCTCGGTCTGCCGGAGGATGCAACCAAGGAACAGCTTGACGACCGGTATACGCTGCTCATGCGCCAAACCCGTTCGCATCAAAGGCGGGAGCCGGACCGGGCGGAAGAGATCGAAGCCGAGTTTGCCGAAATCACCAAAGCCTATAAATTCATCCTGGAAGAAGAGAACCGCAAAGCTTTGGAAGAGATGAATCAGAAACGGTACGGCAAATACAAGAGGTTTGCCGGGACGGCGGAGAAAACCGACCATTTCTTCCGTTATTATAAATTCCACGTGCTCGGCGGCATTGCCCTGGTAGGCGTTCTCATTTATATCGTGATCAGCATTTTCAACCATCAGGCAGAGAAGGAACGGCTGGCCAGCCTGCCCCCGGTTGACCTGGAAGTCATGTTCCTCGGTTCTTATATGAGCCAGGATGGCGGACAGGACCTTAAACCGATCGAAGACGCGATTTTGGCCCAATTTCCCGAATGGAAACGCGTAACCGTTAACATTAACTACGTGCCTCCCCTGGATTCCAACAATCCGCAGGATGCCGCCATGCTGCAAAAGGCACTGCTGGTGCTGTCCACCGAACGTCCCGACCTGTATATCATGGATCAAACCGCCTTTGATTGGATTGGCAATCAAGGCATGGTACGCCCGCTCGAAGCGGAAGTCGAAGGCGAGCTGAAGGAACTGCTTACCCCGGAAATGCTGGTGAAGGGTACAAATGAGGAAGACGGCGCGGAGCATGTGTATGCCGTGGATATTATGGGCAGCCCGCTTGGCGAAGAATTGCCCGTCCTGAAGAAAGAAATGTTTGCGGGGATTCGCGAAGGCACGGAACGCGATGCGAATGCACTGCGATTCATTAAGCAATACTTGGAGACGTCCAAGTAACGTCGGACCCCCTCGAATATCGATACAGCCCCTGCTGCTTGGCCTTATGGCCAAACGACAGGGGCTGTTTGCATGACATTATCGATTAACAATCGAGCTCAAGGATGTAAAAGCATGTGTAGCAAATCCTTCGGAAGGTTCGCGGTGAGGGTTATTTACGCGGAATATATAACCCTGTCCGTCAAACTCATCCACAATGTACATCTTCGTGAGGCCCTCGCCTTCGCCTATCATATACACGGATGCATCCTTCAAGACTTTGTGCCTTTCACTGCCCTCAGCTTCATGGACTTTGCCAACCTCCGCAAGCTCCTTCTCCGCCTCAAGCTTGAGTATGTCCGCGTTGTAATCCGAAGGCAGCCTCGTAATCTCGACGTAATAATCCTGGTCCACATTCATGGTCAGCCTGTTGGTTTTTGCATCGAAGGAAAAAATATCGAATATATACAGCGCGTAGCCGTCACCCTCGGCCAGTTTGGCTGTTTTGGTTTCTTTCATGCCCTCCAGCTCCAACTCGAAATCCTTGGTTTCCGGAAGCTGCGCGTTCTCGGAACTCGAGCCGCCGCCTTCGTCGTCCACCGTCAATTTGATGAGGATCAACTGCTTCAAATCTTCCTCGCCTTCAACCGGCTGTTCCCTGTACTCATAGGAGACGGACTCTTCTCCCTGAAGTTTGGATATGATCTGATCCATCCCCTCGCCCAGCCGGAATGCAGTCGGACCATCGGCCGTCTCGATTTCGATCGAATTGTTATCGATTTGACCTACGAAAGTACCGGTTCCTTGCTTAATCTCGTACTTGGGCTCCTCGACCGGATTCGGATCCGCCGGCGGCTGAGAAGTCGGGCCTTCGCCGCTGCATGCCGTCATTGCCATAAGCAGCATAGCTGCGGCAGATGCTGTGATTATTTTGCTCCAACGCTTTCGCTTTGCCATATAACCACCTCCATTATGATTAACGGGAATCCTGGGGTTAATGTTGCACAATTCCCGCTTTTTGGGCGATTCCTTCGCATTCGCGTTCAAAACGACAAGAGCATTTCCTTTTCTGATCAAACAAGGTATTCTAGTAGTAATACAGACTCAAATAGTTGATAAAGGGAGATGTTCATGCCTGGTAAAATTAGAATTTTTGCTGACAGCACCTGCGACTTACCACCTTCGTGGATAGACGAATATAATATCGGCATCGTTCCGCTCTACGTCGTATTCGGAGAACAATCCTTACGGGATGGAGTCGACATTACACCGGAACAGTTGTATGCCAAAGTCGATCAGATCGGCAGCCTGCCCAAAACAGCGGCACCTTCTCCGTCCGACTTCATTGCGGCCTTCTCGCCTTCGATTGAACAGGGTGAGGATATCCTGTTCCTCAGCATTTCGTCAGAGCTTTCTTCCACCTACCAAAATGCGTTGATAGCTGCAGGCGAGCTGCCCGAAGGGCGGGTTACCGTGTTTGATTCGCGCAATCTTTCCTCCGGCATCGGACTGCTTGTTATGAAGGCTGTTCACGCGGCCAATGAAGGCTCGTCCATACCGCAAATTGTGGAGCTATTAAGCCGTACCGTAAACGAAGTGGAGTGCGAATTCGTTGTCGATACGCTGGATTATTTGTATAAAGGCGGACGCTGCTCCGGCATGCAAAACATCATCGGCAGCCTGCTCAAAATCCGTCCGGTGATCAAAGTCGTGGACGGCGGCATGATCCCGGCTTACAAGGTACGCGGCAAAAAAGAAAAGGCGCTGGATCAAATGATTCAGAATGCACTGGCTCAAGTGGATAAGATGGACAATGATCTGATCGTTGTTGTACATACCATGGCCGAGGAGGAAGCCCGTTTCCTGCAGAAGGAACTGCAGGAAAAGACAGGCGCACGACAGGTCAGCATTTCTACGGCCGGCTGCGTCATTTGCAGCCACTGCGGTCCTCAAACCGTCGGACTGATGTATACCAAGAAGCCATCATAAAATTGTTTATATCCGAAGACAGTTCTGCTTTGTTGTTCTCTGCTGCAGGACTGTCTTTTCTGTCCTTCGTCTAAGCAGAACGTTTAGGAACTTATTAAACGAGCGGCCAATAGGTTACACATGTCCATCCTAGACTAAAGTCTAGGTGAAACATTCCCCGAAGGACCGAGGACACCCCATCCCTTGCATGGTATTCTTGGAATAATCAATCTATATAAGGAAAGGAACGAAGTTTGTATGACGAAACGTACAATCTTAGCACCTCTGCTCATCCTGCTTGGCGCATACTTGCTCTTGAACCAAGGCGGTACCGTAGGCGCCGGTTCTATCTTTGCCACGTTCTGGCCTACCCTGTTCGTGATCCCGTTAGGCCTGTTTTTTCATTGGATGTACTTCTCGCTGGTCGGACGTCAGGGAATCGGGCTATTGATACCGGGCGGCATTCTGCTCACAGCCGGTATTGTCAGCCAAATCGCTTCCTTGTTCGACTCGTGGGGGTCGATGTGGCCCGGCTTTATTCTTGCCGTTGCGGCCGGATTGTTCGAGTTCTACTGGTTCGGTTCGCGTAACAAGTGGCTGCTCATCCCGATTAACATTCTGACCGTCCTGTCGCTGCTGTTCTTCGTGGTATTCTCGATCGGACCCGTACTCAATTACCTCTCGGTCGTTCAGCCTGTCATCGCTGTGCTGCTTGTGCTTGGAGGAGCTTGGCTGATGCTCGGGCGTAAGAGGCACGGGTGAGCGCACGATTGCCAAACCGTTAACAACGCATAAAGGCACTCCGAAGGTCGACTAACCTTGGAGTGCCTTTTATTTAGCGGATGCCGCCCATATCCATCAAGAAGATGCAGCGGCGGCTAAGGTTTCATTGCTTTGGAACAGATGATGGACGCTGCGGATATAACGGACGGTTCTCGTGCCGGAGTACATCATGACCGAATGCGTTTCGGCCCGCTGACCCGGCATATATTTAACCCCGCGCAGGAAATCTCCGGCCGTCACGCCGGTGGCTACGAACAGCACGCCTTCCCGTCCCACCATATCCTCCATCGTCAGCAGCTGCTCGGGATGCTTCAATCCCATGCCCTGGCATCGGACGAAATCCTCCGGCGTCTCCGGTATGAGCCGTCCCTGGATTTCTCCGCCCAGGCATTTCAAGGCGGCTGCGGCCAGAACGCCTTCCGGTGCCCCTCCGGAGCCCACGTAGAGATCGACCTCACTGTCCGTGCAGGTCTCGATCGCTCCCATGACATCGCCGTGGCTCAGCAGCTTGATCCTTACCCCGGATTCTCGCAAAGCCCTGATCATCGTGCTGTGACGCTCGCGGTCGAGAATGGACACGGTCATCTCCGACAGCGGCTTGGATAAGATCTCCGATGCTTTTCGAAGGGTAACCTCAATCGGGTCATTCAAACTCAGCTTGCCCGCAAGCTCGGGGCCGACCGCAAGTTTATGCATATAAATATCGGGCGCGTGCAGCAGGGTTCCCCGTGGAGCCGCGGCAATCACGGACAACGCATTGTTCAGCCCGTTCGCCACCGTTTCCGTTCCTTCGAGCGGATCCACCGCCACGTCCATCTTCGGACCTTTGCGATTCCCTACGCGCTCTCCGATATACAGCATCGGCGCTTCATCCATCTCGCCTTCCCCTATGACCACGACTCCATCCATCGCTGCGGAATCAAAATGCTTGCGCATCGCTACCGTTGCGGCTTCATCAGCACTGTTCTTGTCACCTCTTCCTGTCCAGCGGGCGGATTGCAGCGCTGCTTCCTCCGTCACTCTTACAAGCTCCAATGCTAATGAACTCTCCATGATTGAATCCCTCCTTTTGCTATTTTCCTAACCGATGCTGCTTATTTCAGATAATTCATAATCAGTCCTGCGGATTCCTCAATCGCCTTATCCGTGACGTCGATGACGGGACACCCGAGCTCCTCGTACAGCGACAAGGCGTAATCCAGCTCCTCCTGGATCCGCTCCAGGGCTGCATACTGCACCTGATGCGGCAGTCCCATGACCTTTAAGCGCTCGCTGCGGATTTTGAGAAGATGCTCCGGCTCGATCGTAAGCCCGATGATCGTGCCGTTCGTGACCTCTCTGAGCTGGGAAGGCGGCGACATCTCCGGCACGATCGGGAAATTGACCGTTTTGTAGCCTTTATGTGCGAGAAACATCGACAGCGGCGTCTTCGAGATCCTGGATACGCCCAGCAGGATGATGTCCGCCTTCAAAATGGCGCTGACATCCTTGCCATCGTCATACTGGACGGCGAATTCCATCGCGTCCACCCGCCGGAAATAGCTGTCGTCCAAGCGGTGCAGCAGGCCCGGCAGCCGCTTGGGATAGTCGTTGAACGTGTCGGCAAAGGCCTGCATCATCGGCCCCATGATATCCACGGTGCGAATGTTGAGCCGGACGGCTTCTTCCCGCATGACCTCGCGAAGCTCCGGCTGAACGAGCGTATAAGCCACAAATCCTCCGCGCCTTGCCACCTCCTCCATCAATTCGGTCAATTCTTCCTCGTCGCGAACGTTCATATAACGTTTAACCTCTGTATTCGGAAGCTCGAATTGGCGCAGGGTGGCTTGAACAACCGCTTCAGCCGTCTCCCCGATGGAGTCCGAACAGATTGCTATGAAATGAGTTAATGCCTGATTCATCCGATTCCTCCCATTATTCCTCGGCTACCATGTCGAGCAGCATTTTGATAATATTCGTTTTTGTGATCCGGCCGACAACCTTCCAGTGCTCCCCCGGATTTCCCGTGGTGGATGGAACGACCACTGGCAGGCTATCGATTTGATGATTAATGATTTTTCGTGCGGCATCCAGCACCGTGTCTTCCGGCTGCACCGTTGTTACGTTGGCCCGGCGGGTCATGATCAGGCTTACCGGCATGGAGGAGGCCGTCGGGTTGCCAAGCGTTACCTTGAGCAGATCCTTACGGGACACGATACCGGCCAGATGGCCGTCGGCATCGGTAACGATCAGATTTCCCACGTTCTCCAGAAACAAGGATACAACGGCTTCGTGAATCGTCGTGGTCTCACGCACAATCACCGGAACGCCGTGCAGATCGCCAACCTTCATTTTGAGAAGGCGAAACTTTTCCTCCCGGTCGCGCGTTCCCCGCTTTCCCAGAAAGTACCCGACCTTGGGCTTGGCATCAATATAATCCAGAACCACAAGCTTGGATAAATCGGTGCGAAGGGTGGCACGGCTGACATTCAGCATCTCCGCAATCTGATCTCCTGTAATGGGTGCATGTTTTTTTACGATATCGACGATATCCTGCTGCCTTGTCGTCAGTTCGATAGTGATCCCTCCTGCGTGCATTTCCTCTACTTGCCGATATAATACGTCATATATAATATATATGCAACATATTTTCGTCTAAAAATGCATAATAAAGTATCAATAATTTTTGTTATACCCATCAAAAAAGGTTATAAATCCAAAAAAAAGCATGCTTTCAGGAAAATTCCTCCCTTAAGCATGCTCGTTATTCATTCCGCTAATCGCCACGATCATTCAGTTCTGAAAGTCCGTGCCCTTGCATTCCCCTTTTCCGCAAAATCCATAAATGATTTTCACTCCGTCGGTTGGAATCGTGTCCACCATCTCATCGCATCTGGAGCATATGATCAGGCCCCATTCCTCGTTCGCCTTGCCTTTGGCTGCCTCCGGACTTGTTAACGCTTTCATAACATTTCCTCCTCATGTTTATTCACTTTGCTGCAAGGCAGTTCCCGCTTGATTATCAAGGGGTTACAAACGATTCTCCACTTCATGCCAAAGACCGCTAACCAACCTCCTACGCTTCACCCATCCTTTATTTTCCACTATATTCTTAATGTATTGGGCAAGAAATAAAGATATGAGTAAATCATGTTTAATGTAACAAAAAACATGTTAAGTAATTTTTGTGTAATCTTATCTCATCTAAAAGAGAGGGATATCCTTAATTTGGCATGATATGATAATATATACTTCGGATTCCACTAAAAATCGACATTATAGACGGAGGGTTTGGATTGAATAACACATGGCAGCTCATTAAGATAGGAAATACCTCATCCGCCATTGCCGCACTGGGCAATACGGGATGGGCCATCATCAAGGGGATTGCCGCTTCCATCAGCGGCAGCGGGACGATGTTTGCCTCCGCCATGCATTCGGTGGCCGATGCCGTGAATCAGGGATTCGTATTCGTAGGCAGCGTCCTGGCCGAGCGGAAGCCGACCAAGAAGTTCCCCACGGGCTTTGGCAGGGTCATTAACCTGGTCTGCATGGTCGCGGTGATCGTGGTCACCATCATGGCCTATGAAACGATACTGAAGGGCTTCAAGCTGTTAAAACATCCGGAAGAAGCCACGAATTTCTGGCTCAATTTCATTGTGCTGGCCATTGCTGTTATCATTGACGGTTCCATCCTGGTTAAAGCCATGAAAGAAATTATGAAGGAAACCCGCGCCGAAGCATCGGGACTTTCCTTGCTGCCCGCCGCTTTCAAAAATGCCGGCCGCGCCGCCCCGCCGACACGGCTTGTGTTCTATGAAGATATTGTTGCAACGCTTGGCGCCCTCTTCGCGCTGATCGCCATCGTGTTCGCGCATTTCTTCAATTTCCTCATCCTGGACGGAATCGCCACGATCCTGATCGGCTGTCTGATGGTGGGCGTAGCCTTTAAGGTCGGATATGACAACATGGTCGGTTTAATCGGGGTGGCCGCTCCGAAGGACGTGGAAGAGAAGATCTCCGGAATCATTCTTGCCGATCCGGATGTTCGTGACATCAATCGTCTGCGTATTCTGCAGGAAGGCCGTAATTATCATGTGGAAGCCTACATCGAGCTGAAAAAAGGGATGACCCTGGCCGAGGCCGGGCAATCCAAAATGAGAATCAACGCCCTGTTGACCCAGGATCCGAACATCTCGGACGTGACCTTGGGCATACTGGAGGACGACGGAATCAAGCTCTGGAATCCAAGAGAGGATCTGGATCATCCGGGTCAATAAGGAAGAGGCATGCCTCAGGGTCCGTTTGGACCTCGGGCATGCCTCTTTTTATGCGATGCTTAATGATTGCGCTTCAGGAATTCGACCATCCGTGCATAAGCGATCTTTTCGTTGGCCTTCTTCGTAATCCCATGCCCCTCGTCTTCGAACACAAGATACTCCACGTCACGGCCCTTGGCTCTCAAGGCCTCGACGATTTGGTCGGACTCCTCTTTAACGACGCGCGGATCGTTGGCTCCCTGGATGATGAGCATCGGGTTCACCATATCATCCAGATACGTAATCGGCGAATCCTTGATGAAGCGTTCTTTATCCCGTTCCGGATCGCCTATCCAGCGCTCCATAATCGGTTTCCAGTGTTCCGGCACCGAATCGTAGAAGGTAAACAGGTTGCTGACCCCGACGATGTCGATGGCCGCCTTGAAATAATCCGGATTCCGGCCCGCCAGCAGCAGGGTCATATAACCGCCGTAGCTTCCGCCCATCACGAAGAGCTTCTCGCGGCTCGAAATCCCTTGCTCGAACAGCCAATCCATGCCTGCCAAGCAGTCCTTGCGCGGTCCCTCGCCCCAATCCTGCTCCACCAATTTCACGAAGGAGCTGCCGTAACCGGTGCTTCCCCGGAAGTTCGGGCAGAAGATGTGATACCCTTTGGCCAGGATATACTGGAACATGGAGCGGAACTGCTTGCGCTCCGAGGCTTGCGGGCCGCCATGCGGCCAAAACACCGTATAACCGTTGGCCACGTTGTCTTTGGCGCGGAACAGGAGAGCCTCGATCTCCATTCCGTCAAAAGATGGATACGTCACGACATCCGGCGTCACCAAGTCCTCATCGGTCAACCCTGTCAGCACGTTCTTTGTGATCGGGCTCCATGAGCCGCCTGCATAACGGTAAATGTTAAGCGGCTTCACCGCACCCCGGGCGAGCAGGTACAGATTGCCGGACTTCGTGACGTTCAGCTGCTCCACGATGTCCGATGGAAGAGGAATGGAGGTTAACTCACCGCTGTCGAGCGAATAGGCATACAGTCGATCCTCTACCCCTTTTTCCGTAACGATGTACAGGGTTCGTGAATCCTTATGGTAGCGCAAGAGCTGGATGCTCTCCCGGTCGATGCGGCACAGGGGTTCAAACTTCCGCTGCGGGATGTCGTAACGGGCCACGTAAGAAAATTCGGATTCATAGTCTGTTGCAAAAATGACCTGGTCATTGCCGACAAACAGCACATCCCCCGAAATATGCACCTGTTCAGGCGTAGGCGTCAAGCACAGCGGCTCTTCGCCCTCTCGCTTCACGTAACTAACATAGTAGGTGTTGGCATACATTTTCGTATACGCGATGGTTTTCTCGTCGGGGCTCACGGCACACATTTCGGTCGATGTCGCCTCGCCCTCATGCAGCAAATGATCCTCCTTGGTGTCCAGATGATACACGCGCGAATTCAGGAAGGTCGGATTCCCCTTCGACGTGACATAATACAGTCGCTTACCGTCCTCTGACAGATGCACGAAATAATGTTTCTCCTCCGCATCCGCCCCTTCGAACAAAGGCATCGGCTCGCCGCCGTTCCAGCGCAGCGCATGAAACTGATAATTCTCATTCCCGTCGCGGTCAAACGCCGTCAAGATATGCCGCCCTTCCGGGTCCAGCTTAATGAAGCTTGCGATCTGGTCATTGTATGTAAGCGGATAAGGGTAGGACGTCTCCCCTTCTAACTCCATGGCCCATAAATTGAACTTTCCGTTTAGACTGCTGCTGAGTACAAGCCGTGACTCGTCTGCACTGATTCCGAAGGTACGAATGCCATACGTTTGAAAAAATTGCTCCACATCGGGCTTAGGAAAATCGATCATTCATTTGCCTCCCTGACCTCATCTTATTATCCATCGGTTAATAAATGGGTAACTCTTCCAAACCGCTGGATTATTCCCATTATAACGTAAAGCATTCTGGGGGTCACCGTTACATAGTCGGGCAGGTTACTACGTCTGCAGACCGAGATGATGCACAAATTTTGACAGAGGCCTGTATATATTCCCGGCGCCCCCTCTTCTGCCCGCATATCTGCTGCAGGATTCCATATAAATGATAAGAACCATGTTTTTAATGACGAAGGGGGGATTCTCGTGCACCAAGACGAGATCGCGGAACTGGAACGTTCCATTGCGGAGATTACCGAGATCGCTACAGGCTTCGGCCTTGATTTTTACCCTATGCGATATGAGATCTGCCCGGCAGACATCATATACACCTTCGGCGCCTACGGCATGCCTACCCGGTTCAGCCACTGGAGCTTCGGTAAAACCTTCAATAAAATGAAGATGCAGTACGACTTCGGCCTAAGCAAAATCTACGAGCTCGTGATCAACTCCAATCCGTGTTATGCGTTTCTCCTGGACGGCAACTCCCTGATCCAGAATAAACTCATTGTCGCCCACGTCCTTGCACACTGCGATTTTTTCAAAAACAACGCCCGCTTCTCCGTCTCCAACCGCAATATGGTCGAGAGCATGTCCGCCACGGCGGAGCGCATCTCCCGCTATGAGATCGAACACGGCACGGAGGCGGTTGAGCAGTTCATCGACGCCGTGCTGGCGATTCAGGAGCATGTGGATCCCCATATCGTGAGGCCCGATAAACTCGATAAACAGCGCTACACGGCACGGCGGATGCAGGAGCAGAAGGAGGAAGCCAAGCGGCAGAAGCCTCCCGGCCGGTATGACGATTTATGGGAAATGGACGAAGACGGCGACAAACAAACCGATAAATCGCCGGCGGCGCCCAAGCGCTTCCCGCCCGAACCGGAAAAAGACATCATGTGGTTCATTCAGGAGCACTCCGACATTCTGGAGGATTGGCAGCGGGACATTATGAGCATGCTGCGCGAGGAGATGTTGTACTTCTGGCCGCAGATGGAAACCAAAATCATGAACGAGGGCTGGGCTTCGTATTGGCATCAGCGCATCCTGCGGGAAATGGACCTGACCAGTGAGGAAACGGTGGAGTTCGCCAAGCTCAACGCCTCGGTCGTGCAGCCGTCGCGCCACAGCCTGAATCCCTACTACCTCGGACTGAAAATCTTCGAGGATATCGAGCGCCGCTGGGATCGGGAGAAGATGTTTGATGTACGCGAATACGATTCCGATATTTCCTTCCTGCGCAACTATTTAACAAAGGAACTCGTGGAGGACCTGGACCTCTATGTCTTCGAGAAAAAAGGCCCGGAGTGGAAAATCACCGACAAGGCATGGGAGAACATCCGCGATCAGCTGGTCGTCTCCCGCGTAAACGGCGGCTCGCCGTTCCTCGTCGTGACCGACGGCGATCATCTCCGTTCCGGCGAGCTGATGATCAAGCATCTGTACGAGGGCATTGAGCTCGACCTGAAGTATATGGAGCGCACCATCCCTTATGTTTACCGGCTCTGGGGCAAACCCGTGCATCTGCACAGCATCATCGAAGGCAAACCGATTCTGTTCTCCTATGACGGCAAGAAGCTGCATCGACGGTTTATTTAACGGCGGTTGAAGCAGCAAAACAACGGTATAATCACAGCAGCACCCGCGATGAGTAGGATTGCTCCATTCGCGGGTGCTGCTGTTCGTTTACATATAGGCACATCAACCGTTCGCTTCTTGACCCCTGTTATACGCTGACCTTCTCGGATGAGGTTTCGATCTCGATATCGTGCTTCCGAATATCATATTCGTGTTGAAGCGATTCCAAATCATCGGCCAGCTTCTCCATCATTTTCACGAAGGCGGCCAATTCCTGCGAGCTTGCTGCCTGATTACGCGCGTTCATGGACGTTTTCTCCGATTCCTGCTCCACGAGCCCCAGCTTGCGAATAATGCCGCTGACCTTGTCCTGAATCTCATCCATCGCCTTCTTGGAGTTGGTGGCCAGCTTCCGCACTTCGCCGGCAACCACCTCGAAGCCTCTGCCTAACTCCCCGGCATGGGCAGCCTCGATCGCCGCGTTCAGGCCAAGCAGGTGGCTCTGATCCGAAATTTCCCGTATCAAACTTCCCATCTGCTCGATATGCAAAATTTCTTCGCCCAGCTCAGAAGTCAGCGTATGCGCCTTATCCTGCGCCTCCGCCGTTTTCATGGCGTTGTCGGCCATCAGCGCCGCACTCTGATCCAGTTCCACGATCATGGCCGTCAATTCTTGAACCGCGGTTGTAATCGCTTCCAACATTTTTTGCTGATCCGAAGCCAGGTTGCTGATTTTCTCTTTCTCTTTCATTTCGTAAGCTTCCAATACGAGCTGGGAATCCAGGTTAAACATTTTGCTCAGGGCATGCACCACTTGAATCCATTGATCCGGTACGAGCTTCTTCAGTAAATCGGCGGCAATATCCAAATAAACCATGTAGCTTCCAAGGTAATAGTCCGTGGTCAGGCCGATTCTGGAGTGAACTTGTCCGATCTTAATCCGTTCGGCAATATAAGCATCGTCCACTCTTCCTGAAGCAAGCGACATCCAATACACCCGCTGGGTCTCCTTAAGCCGTTCCACGGTCGAGGTGCGTCCGATAATCTGCATCAGCTGCGGCTGCGTTCCGATCTGCGCGTAAAACCGGTCCACGACCTCTTCAACCACCTTCGCAAATACCTCACGATGATTTGCGAGAAGCTCCAATCCTTGCTCGTCCAATCCGATATACTCCAACTGCTGGCGTCTTTTCGGGGAAACATCAATCATTTCGAAAAATCCACTCCTAAATAGGTGATCCATATCACAGGTTCAAGTACTTAGGGTCCATTATAGCCTATATTTACCACCTCGGCATAATCCCAAAGTCCTAATTGTGTGTAGATTTGCACATACAATCGGGCAATCCCCTCCAAACGAGGAGAAGCCACCCGGTTCCACGGGCGGCTTCTTCAGACATTCCGCTTATGCTATTCCTTATTCGGTCTTACCGGTTTAACAGGCTGCCCACGTAACGCAGCAGCTCATTGGCGCATACCGGGCAGTACCCGTGCTCCTCGATCAGCCTGGAGCTTACCTCGTTGATCCGTTTCAGCTGCACGGCATCCGGCGTTTTGGTCGAGGTCGTAATTTTGACGATGTCCTTGAGGTCCGTGAACAGCTTCTTCTCAATCGCTTCCCGAAGGCGCTCATGATTATGGTACTCGAACTTTTTGCCCTTGCGGGAATAAGCCGAGATACGAATCATGATTTCCTCCCGGAACGCCTTCTTTGCGTTCTCCGAGACGCCGATCTGCTCCTCGATCGAGCGCATTAATCTTTCGTCCGGATCCATCTCCTCGTCGGTCAACGGATCGCGGATTTTCGTCCAGTTGCAGAACGCTTCGATGTTATCCAAATAATTCTCGAACAGCGTCTTGGCGGACTCCTCGAAGGAATACACAAAAGCCTTCTGGACTTCCTTCTTGGCCAGATCGTCATACTCCTTGCGAGCGGCGGCAATGAAATTCAGGTAGCGTTCCCGCTCCTCCTTGGCAATGGACG
Source organism: Priestia sp. BR_2 (assembly GCF_041954005.1). Taxonomy (NCBI): domain Bacteria; kingdom Bacillati; phylum Bacillota; class Bacilli; order Caryophanales; family Bacillaceae; genus Priestia; species Priestia sp. BR_2. The sequence goes on from NZ_JAVFHM010000312.1 coordinate 242,272, forward strand.
CATGCTGATCCAGCCCATCCTTGATCGCCCGCAGCATATCCAGCGCGTTAATGCACTGAAGATCCTGCTTAATCAAAGCACTGGATATCCGGTTGATGACATAACGCGGATCGATGCCGGACATGCCTTCCTCCAGATATTCGTTCTGCATCTCCTTCAGGTCCGCTTCCTTATAACCTTCAACCTCCACCCCGTCGTACATGCGCATCTTCTTGATCAGATCCATGCCCTGCTTCTTCGTTTCCTTCAGGCGCGTCAAGACGGAGAATATCGCGGCAGATCGAAGCGCGTGCGGCGCGATATGGATATGCTTCATGTCGCTTTGGCCGATCAGCTTCGAGTAAATCTTCTCCTCGTCGCTGACTCGCAGATTATACGGGATCGGCATGACGATCATCCGGGATTGCAGGGCCTCGTTTTTCTTATTGGCAATGAACGCCTTATACTCGGATTCGTTGGTATGGGCCACGATCAGCTCATCCGCGCTTATCAGCGCGAACCGGCCCGCCTTAAAGTTCCCTTCCTGGGTCAGGGAGAGCAAGTTCCATAGAAATTTTTCGTCGCATTTCAGCATCTCCTGGAATTCCATCAAACCGCGGTTCGCTTTGTTTAACTCGCCGTCGAACCGGTAGGCGCGCGGATCCGATTCGGAGCCGTATTCCGTGATGGTGGAGAAATCGATGCTGCCGGTCAAATCGGCAATATCCTGCGACTTGGGATCCGACGGACTGAACGTGCCGATGCCGACCCGGTTCTCCTCGGAGATCAATATCCGCTCGACTTCAACCTTTTCGATATCGCCGCCGTACTCGGTTTTAAGACGAAGCTGGCAGGCCGGGCACAAATTCCCCTCGATTCGGACGCCGAGCTCCTTCTCGATCTCCGGTCTTAGCTCCATCGGAATCAAATGCAGCGGCTCTTCCTGCATCGGGCAGCCGGCGATCGCGTATACCGCTCCCCGGTCGGTGCGGGAATGCTTCTCGAGGCCGCGCTTCAGCATCGTGACAAGCGTGGATTTGCCGCCGCTGACAGGTCCCATAAGCAGCAGTATGCGTTTGCGCACATCGAGCCTGCGGGCTGCAGAATGGAAGTACTCCTCCACGAGTTTCTCGACAGCCCGGTCGAGGCCGAAGATTTCCTGTTCAAAAAACTTATATTTTTTCTGGCCCCCGCTCTCTTCGAAACCGTAGGATTCGATCATGTCATATACACGGGCATGGGCCGTCATGGCTGGAGAGGGATCCTTCTTAAGTATTTCAATGTATTCCCTGAATGTGCCGCTCCACGCCAAACGGTCGCCTTCTGCCCGATACGATGCTATGCGTTCGAAAATATCCATATCGCTACCTCCTATGAGTCTGTTTATGGGGATTGGCTTCCATTCCACAGCGTCATTAGAAAACATTCCATTATCGAAAAAGTGTATTACATACCTATGCGGCTTGCTTGGAATAGTTGACCTTATTTTCGAAGTCACGCGTATGCTTTTTTATCTAACCACCGGTTCATTCTACACTCGGGTACGCCGCGAAAGCAGTCCCCATGCTATACTGAAATTACATTGACGTAACATTAGCAACTTTCGATTAAAAGGAGAGTCATCATGGCGATAAAGCATGAAGCCGAGCTGTACGCTCCCCTGAAGGCCTTTTTTGAATTAAACGGATATGAAGTCAAAGGCGAGGTACGAAATTGCGATCTGGTCGGCATGAAAGACGGCGCCGATGAACCGCTGATCGTGGAGATGAAAAAAACGTTCAATCTGGCCCTGCTGCTCCAGGGCATTGAGCGGCTGAAGCTGACCCCGTACGTATACCTGGCCGTCGAGAAGAGCCGGGCGAAGAAAGGAGCGGTCAACCAGCGCTGGTCCGAGCTGACGGGGCTTTGCGGACGACTGGGATTGGGGCTCATCACGGTCACCTTCTACAAAACCAAGGCGCCCTTCGTCGAGGTGCTCTGCGAGCCGGAGATGGCCGTGCAGAAGGGCCGCACCGCCATTAGGCGCAAGGAACGCCTGCTGTACGAGTTTCGGGAGCGCAGCGGCGATTACAACACGGGCGGAGTGACGAGGGCCAAGCTGGTCACGGCTTACCGCGAGAAAACGCTGCGCGTTGCTGCTGCCATGAATGCAGCGGAAGCGGAGCAGCGCAGCATGCACGAAGCGGCCCCCGATGGGCGTGAGCTCCAAGAAAAAGCTCTCCCTGCAGTGCCGCCCGGCATTTCTCCCGCGGCTGTGCGGGATCGGAGCGGCGTGGGTTCGGCGGCAGACATTCTGCAGCGCAACTACTACGGCTGGTTCCGTCGGGTGAGCCGCGGACGCTACGTGCTGACGCCGGCAGGCGTGCAGGCCTTGGCAGACTATGCCAACGTATTGAAATCATAATGATTGAATATAGACCGGATCTTGAAACCCATACAAATCCGCCAACGAAAAAAAGCTGCGGATTGAGCCTATCAGCCTGGCTCGATCCGCAGCTTTGCTATGTTCAACGCGTTCGTAAAAGGAACTCTTCCATGTCTAATTCCGGGCCGTAAATTCCATCACGGCTTCGCTGATGAGATTCATCCCGAGCAGCAGCTCATCCCGCCCGGGATGCGTAAAATTCAGCCGGATGCACTCCCTGGTTCGATCTGCCGCCGAGCACATCGAGCCCGGAAGGAATGCCGCTCCCTTCAGCAAGGCCGCCCTTAGGAGCGCATCCCCGTCCAATCCTGGGGGCAGCTGCACCCAGAGAAACATCCCGCCGGGCGGTACCGCGTACCTCGAATCCTTCCATGCGCTGCGTTTCAGCAGCTCCACCATCAGCTTGAGCCTCGTTGCGTACTCCCGGTTGAGCATGTCGATATGATCCTCCAGCTTAAAATGCTTCGATTCCAGCAGATGGTGCAGCATCCGCTGGTTGAGCATGCTGGATTGCCAGTCGGCCATCTGCTTCACGGCCGTCATCATCTCGATCAATCGCCGGCTCCCGGCGGCCCATCCCGTTCGAAGCGCGGGGGCTACGGTTTTGCTGAAAGAGCCTACATACAGAACATGTCCTCCCTGCGGCTCTTCGAGCGAGAAGATGGAAGGAATGCGGGGCTTCGCATTCTTGGCATCCGCGAAATGAAGGTCGCCGTACGAATCATCCTCCACGACAAGAAGCCCATGCGAGACGCATAGCTTCAGCACCTGCTGACGCCGTTCCAAACTCCACATGACGCCGGTCGGATTGGTAAAATTAGGCGCGGCCATAAGCAGCTTCGGCTTATGCTGCCGGATCATGGCCTCCAGATGCTCTGGCAGCATCCCGTCATGATCTCCCTCCACAGGAACGATGACGGCACCTTGAAGACGCAGCACCTGAAGCAGTCCGGGGGAGGTCGGGTTCTCCACCAGCACCGGATCCCCAGGGTCCACGTACACCCTGACCAGCAAATCGATCGCCTGCTGGGTGCCTGTCGTCAGCAAAATATGCTGGGGCTGGACGCTCAGGCCTTTCCGCCGGGAGAAGTCCTCGCTCAGCCACTCGCGGAGCGGCCCATAGCCTTCCGCCTCACCGTACTGCAGGGCCAGCGGGTCCTCGGACAGCACCGATGTCGCTGCCTCCGCCAGAGAATGCAAAGGGAATAACTCTTCGGCCGGCAGCTCTTCCGCCAAGGAAATAAAAGAATCCCGCTTCGCAAGTTCCCTGATATCGCGCAGCGGGGATGACAAAAGGGTCTGTGCACGGGAAGCAAAGGAATACTGCATGGAAGTCCCCCCTCTAACCGTTATCAAAACCTCGGTTTTGTATTCAGGAGCCTCTTATATAACCTCTAAAAGGTATTCCTGATATTTATATATTATAACCTTAATCCTGCATTAGGCATAAATTTGCCTGCCTTGGCGGGTATACAGGGCATACTTCTCGATGGCCTGCGCACGGGTGGAAACCCCGAGCTTCACGTATATTTTGCGAAGGTAGTTGTCGATCGAGCGGCGGCTTACCTGAATTTCCATGGCGATTTTGTCGTACGTAATGCCCTGGACGATCCGTTCCATTATAAAAGCCTCCGTCTCGGAGAGCTGGAGCCCGCCTTCGTTCATCGCAGAGGCCGTCAGCGGCCAGATGCCTTGCCTTACCCAGTCGAGCGGCAGCGAGGCAACGCCCTCCCGTAGTCCGGTAATCATATGTATGAGCTGGAAAGTGGATGCCTGCTTGGACAACAGGCCGCTCGCGCCGCGACTGATCAAAGACTGGAGCAAGGGAAGCCCGTCATTATCGGTCATAATGACGACATGGGTCTTCGGTGACAGCAGCTTCATCTGCTCCAACACCGCTTCGGACGTATGATCCGACAAATGATAATCCAATAGTACCAAGTCAGGAAGCAAATCCTCGACCATTCGAAGCCCTTCCGAACCCGAGGATGTCATTCCCTCTACGAGCAGATCCTGCTGCTCTTCCAAAATCAATTTCGTTCCCAGCATGCTTGTAGGTTGACTTCCGACGATAACTACCCGCCAAACCTGATTCATTTTCTAATAGACCTCCTGTATCAACAAACTTGGCTCTCTAGCATCTCTATTAAGTAAGCGCCGTCAATTCCTTGCGTTACCGTCATGCGAATTCCCGTTGTTTGCAGATATGGACAGACGCAAATTCCAGCCGTTATTCGCATAGAAAAAAGGTTAATTAATCCTATAGGCGCAGGGATTATGACGGCATGCATGGCGAATGTCTTATATGTATCCTAATTGATAATCAAATCTATACAGATTGTATCCCACTCTAACTTTCTAAGCAATCTCTTTTTCATAAAAACAAGTGCTATTGGTTCGTCTTTGCGAAAGTAATCCTGACATGATAGAATGATACCTGGAAAAAATGATAGATTTTGAGGGGTGATGAAATGCCAATGTTGGAGCCGGAAAACAATACCCCCTATAAATCCCGTGAGGAAGTGCATCAAAAGGGGCCATCCGCCAAATGGTTCTGGGTATTTTGGATTGTGCTGATCGGGCTGGGTACCACCGCAGCCTACCTATATAGCAATCATTTGAAAGAGCAAGTCGTGGTGCAGCTGCAGCAGGATACGCGCCAGGAGATGGCGGCATTCAAAGCGGAGTACGATCAAAGGTTTAACGAGCTGGTTCAGGAAATGGACGAGATGCAGAGCAAGGTTCAGTCGTTTAATGAGCTTCTGACCTTTACCAAGGATCAGGCTAGCGGCAAGACGGACAACAGCAACAAGCTGTACAGCCAATTAAGCCAAGTCGAGAAACAGCTGAAAGAGCTGGAACGCAAGATGGAGCTGCTGAAGTGAGAAAACTGAAGTATATCCGTCCTAAACAGTTAAACCGCACGTTTATGCTTGCCATTGCACCATTTATCGGGATGCTGCTGTGCATGTGGTTAATTACCGAGCCGCCGCGCCTGTCGCACGAAACCGCGGAGTACATACCGTCGGGCAGCATATCGGAACAATCCGCCGTGATCAAGCAGGATTTGGATCAAGCTGCAGTCTCAGCAGAACAGACGATATCCTCCATTGAAAAAACGGCCAAGCTCTATCGGCAGACGACCGCTACGGTAGGAACCATTCTGCAAACAGCGGAATCACAGGCCGCGCGGCCGGAGCAAATCTATAATCGCCGGATTACAGCCAAACTGGGTGTCCCGATCGAGACGGTCAACAGCGACCGGATTCGAATCGAATTGTACAAGATCAATCCGGGCACCTATCATGGCTATGCGATGAAGGTCAAACTGAAGGATCCTTCCGCAATGAAGATGTCGCTCGGCAGCGAAAGCGGCAGACCCGGATCCGTCGAAACCACGATGCGCGCCGTAAGCCGGCATGGCGCCGTTGCGGGGATTAATGCCGGCGGATACGCTGACGGGAACGGGGGCAGACATCCGCTGAGCACGACCTTTTACGACGGCAAATACGTCTCGGGATTTCAACCGAGCTTTAAGGATCTGGCCTTTGTCGGCCTAAGCAAATCCGGCAAGCTGATCGGCGGCAAGTTCTACAGCCAGAGCGACCTTGACCGGCTCGATCCGATGTTCGGGGCCACCTTTGTGCCGGTGCTGCTCCAAAACGGCAGAAAAACGACGATCCCGGACAAATGGAAAACGACTCCCGGCCGGGCACCACGCACGGTCATCGGCAATTACAAGGACGATCAGCTGCTCATCCTCGTTACCGAAGGATATGATGAGAAGGGGAAATCGGGAGCCACGCTGCAAGAGCTGCAAACCAAACTGAAAAAAATGGGCGTGATCGACGCCTATAACCTGGATGGCGGCGGTTCCGCATCCCTTGTTCTGAACGGACGCGTCGTGAACAAGCCGTCGGACGGCAGTCTGCGGCCGGTACCCACGCACTTCTTGTTTTTCAAATGATAGAGTCGGCACTCATATTCTCGTTTATTTTTTGGCCCAAGGTGGTTATAATAAAGTTAGCTTAGCAGGAGGTGGCATGAATGTCGTTCTCATTAACATTTTGGATCGTCATGCTCGTATTCGCCCTTTATATGGTTGGCATTTGGACCGCGGCATACAACGATGACAAAACCAAAGGCCTGTAAGGCGACTCCCTCGTATATCGGGGGAGTTTTATTTTTTTTCGGACAAAAAAGGCACCGCTCATCAGCGATGCTCAAAAGGAATTTCATCGTTCACATATAAGGACATTAGGCATGTTTAGGAAGCTGCTGCATTTCGGACATGCATTGCGAACAGATATAGCGCTCCTTAAACTCGCTTACGCCGTCCATGGAGCCACAGAAGACGCATTTCGGGCGATAGCGCTCCAATATAATATGGTCCCCCTGTACAAGGATTTCTACGGGATCCCCCTCGTTCATTTGATATCTCTTGCGCAGAGACTTAGGCAGAACGATTCTTCCCAGCTGATCAACTTTACGGACAACACCAGCAGGTTTCATAACGATTGTACACCTCTTTCATTTTCAACAAGTGATTTCTGACACCACAGTTCCAGAACTGATAACAAGGGCCTAGTATAATAGTTCGATAAAAAGTTGTCGAATCCTGCTGGATGTTAAGAATTTCTTAGTTTTTTTCAACATCAACTAGGTATACTGGATGATTTTCCCCAAAAATGCGCGATTTTTCAGCTGTTCTTATTCCATACCCGGGAAATCCAGCTGGCGTAGTGCCTCATATACCATAATCGCCGCGGAGTTGGACAGATTCAACGATCGGACCTTATCCGTCATCGGCATGCGGATGCAATGCTCGGCATTTGCGGCCAGCAGTTCCGGAGGCAATCCCTTGGTTTCTTTGCCGAACACCAAAAAATCCCCATCCTGATATTCGATGTCCATGTAACGCTTGGTAGCCTTCGTCGTAGCGTAGAAATAACGCCCTTCCGGATAGAGCGCCTGCAATTCCTCAAAGGAATCGTGATATTCAATATGTACGGCGTACCAGTAATCCAGTCCGGCCCGTTTCAATGTCTTGTCGTCTGTATTAAAGCCTAGCGGACGGACCAGGTGCAGATGCGTGCCCGTGGCGGCACAGGTTCTGGCGATATTGCCCGTATTCGCTGGAATTTCCGGTTCGACTAGTACGATGTGTAATGCCATGTTGATAAGTCCACCTTTTCTTCTGTTTTATTTTATTCTTATTATAACCGATTCCATTCCGAATTCCCGGGATATCCAGAAATAACCTTCCGCCAGCTTGGCGGAAGGTTATCGTCGTCTGATCTCATGAAATTAGCTGTGGCTGTTCTTGAACTCCTGCATGAATTCCACGAGGGCCTGAGCGCTCTCGTAAGGAACGGCATTATACGCGGAAGCCCGCAAACCGCCGACGCTGCGGTGGCCCTTGAGGCCTACAAAGCCTGCTTGCTCCGAAGCCTTCACGAATTCCTTCTCCAGCTCCTCGGAGGCAAGACGGAACGTAATGTTCATATCGGAACGCACCTCTGCGTTCACGCAGCCGCGGTAGAAGCCTTCGCTGCTGTCGATGGCATCATAGATCAGACCCGCTTTCTTGCGATTCAACGCTTGAACACCTTGGAGGCCGCCCTTCTCCTCAATCCACTTCAGCACTTCGTTGATCATGTAAATGCCAAAAGAAGGCGGCGTGTTGTACAGCGAGTTATTTTTCAAATACGTATTGTAGCGAAGCATAGTCGGCAGATGTTTAGGAGAATCTGTAATCATGTCCTCTCTGACGATCACGACCGCCACGCCGGATGGTCCGAGGTTCTTCTGCGCCCCCGCATACACCATCGCGAACTGGTTCATATCGAATGGACGGCTGAGAATATCGCTTGACATATCACCGATGAGCGGAACGGAACCGGTATCCGGGAATTCCTTAAACTGGGTGCCTTCAATGGTTTCATTGGAAGTCAGATGGAGATAAGCTGCATTGTCCGACAGCTTAATGTCTTGAATGCGGGGCAGAGTCATGTATTTGCTCTCTTCGGAAGATGCCGCCACATGGGTATCGCCGATCAGCTTGGCTTCTTTGATAGCCTTGTCCGCCCAGCTTCCCGTCATCACGTAGTTCGCAACCTGGCCTTGACCCAGGAAGTTCATCGGAATCATGGCGAATTGCGTGCTTGCGCCGCCCTGGATGAACAATACCTTGTAACCGGATGGATTCCCCAGCAGGGACAGCAGGCGCTCCTGCGCTTCGTTATGAACGGCTTCATAAACGGCGCCGCGATGAGACATTTCCATAATCGACATGCCGGTATTTCCGTAATTGACGAATTCGGCCTGGGCGCGCTCCAACACTTCAAGCGGCAATGCAGCAGGTCCTGCGTTAAAATTGTATGCTCTCTTGCTCAAAAGACTCTCCACCCTTTCTCTACTATGAATGCTAATTAACGCTAATCATAGCAACAATCCCATAGACCTTCAAGTGTAATTATTCACATTAAATTGTTCCGGTTACCAGCAGAAGAATTGGTACTTTCTGCTCCAAGATCTCTTTTCTCCGGGGGCCAGGCTTAATCGAACAAACACTTCCGGCGAAATAACGTGTCCGGTCCCCCACAGGGCCATATGCGCAACCGGAAAATCGCTGATCTCCCTTACCCCCGCCCTGCGGGCACTGTGCGTCAGCTCCCATGAATATGGATAATCGCCGCCGTTGAAGCCTTTCATTCTTCCATAAAAGGGCTTATGCGGTCTGGCGGTCCAGCCTATCTCGTTATCCTGGACAGACAGCAAGTCCGAGGTATAGTCAGATTCGACCTCCGTAAACCGGACAGGAACCGGCAGCTTCAGCTTATACTCGGGTCCTACCGCTTCCTCGTTGATCCCTATGAAATTATGGACATACTCCTCCGTATCGATCCTTCGGCTTCCTTCGTTAATAAGCTCGTAATCTATCGTTAATACGGTATCTTCAATCGAGATCTTCTTCACCAATCTTGCTGCATAACCGTTTATGTTCCTGGAACGAACCGTATAGGAGATGTTCGAGTCACCCGAAATGACATCCACATCGAAAGGCTCCGCCGGATACGCATGCTGAAAGTTATACGGGGCCTCGCTGACCCGTTTAAGAAGGCCCACCCCTAATTTAGGAAACCAATCTCCAACTTCGGCCTCCGCGTACCCCATCCCTTCATGGAGTCCGAACTCGTTGCATAACCCGGACCCGGCCTGCGGGTTAAACCCTTCCGCAAACTCATGAACACAGAAGGTATGGCCGCTCTCGGTCAATTTCACCTGGGTGATGAAACCCGTGCGGTCAAAACGCGTGCCTTGATAACGTCCGACTTTCGCTATTTCGACTTCCAATCGTCCGTTCGCTAGTTGATGTCCCACAAACCATCGCTCCATTCATGATGAAGAAGCCCCGGCCGACTTGTCTGCCAGGGCTTCCGAAATTTTTATAAGTGCGGATCAGGCAAGCTCGACGTGTATCAAAGCACGTTCGCTGTCGGATAACGAGGACAGCATGCTGCGATCCAGGTCGACTGCCCTGGGATCTTGACTGCGCAGCTGTATCTTTTCACCGTTCAGCGTAACTGATTGAATCGCATAGCTTCCGTAATCCAACCGGTTTGGATTGCCGTATACGATTTGAAGCTGTTTTCCGGCAAACCCGGTAGTGACCGTGGCGTGGCCGTCGGCATCGAATTGAGCAGACCTTAGTTTCGGTTCCAGGCGAAGATGTCCACGGTTCCCTTTCACTCCAAACACCTCGGTCAGCATGGTGAGCAGCAGCCAGCTTGCCGACCCGGTTAGGTAGGGATACATCCCCCTTCCCTTCTCGTTAATGTACTCGGGAATGCCCGGATACATGCGGCTGCGTTCAAAATCCTGGCTCAGATCATAAATCGAACGCAATACCTCGTAGCCCTCTTGGACAAAACCTCTCTTATAAAGCGCATTGGCGTACATGACGCTCATATGGCTAAACATGGCCCCATTCTCTTTATGTCCGAACGCGAAGCCGAATGCCCGCCCGAGGTTTTGTTGGATCTCGCCAAAGTTCGAATTGAGGCGGTAACCGATGCTAGGGTCTTTTAAGTAACGGTCAACCGACTTCGTGATGTGCCCTACCTGTTCATCGTCCGCAATTCCGCCCATGACGGCAAAGACCTGGCCTGTTAGCGTCATGCGCACGCCCAGGGGATGATCGCCTTCCACGCGGGCGCCGTCATTATTGTAATACCCGTTAAACCAGGAGTACCCTCCTTGGCTCGTGATCCATTCGTTGCAGCGCAAATGCTGAATGAGCCAATCCGCCTTCAGCTTCAAATCCTGCACAACGTCCGCAATGCTGAATTTCCGTTTGTTCCCGGTCACGGACGCCTTGACCGCCTCATAATAGCTATCCAGCAAATTCAGCTTGCCCTGTACGTCCTCGTACGAGACGGGAGCCGTCACCGAATCGAGAAGCACCGCCATTTCCTCCGCTATTTCCACATGCTCGACGCCTTCCGTATCCTGCCACGCCAGCAGCAGATCGCCAAGCTGCATCAAATTGCTGGCATAAAACGCCGTGAAGGCCACGCTCTCCCCTCTGCCCGGAGCAAGGTCCAGACCGTCGTTCCAGTCGGCTCCCTCGAGTTTGATGTTGTTGTGTTCGCCGACGTTAAAGAACGGCACCAGATTTTGAAGCAGCATATGCTCCAGGACCGTACCTTCGTATACCTCGCCGCTGACGGTCAAGAGTCGATTCCCGTGCTCAGGCAGCCACCCGGCGTCCTTCTCCTGGCAGCGTTTTACGAATACGTCGCGGAAATAGGTCTGCGGCTGCTTCAGGAAATCCATATCCCCGCTCTGATCGATGTAAAGCAGCGTGGTCATGAAAGGCCAAGCGCCGTGATCCATCCATACGCGCGGAATGTTGTTCCGATCAGCAACGAATTCGCCCGGCTTCGTGCCGATGATCGTAGCATTGCTTCCGTCAATCCGGACGCCCGCATAGTTATTGAGCAGCAGATACCGAACCTCGGCAGGCTCCATAATCATCAAGGCCAGGCAATCCTGCCACAGGTCGCGCCATCCGCGGCCACCTCGGCCGTAATCATGATAAGGAAGAAAGGAATTCCCGTATAAACGGCGCAGGATCGGCTGCAGGGTAACCCATTTCATCCATAGATCCTGCTGAGGATCACCGGTCTGGAAGAATACCGTATTCAGTTTCTCATTCCAATAGGCTTCGTTCTGCGCAAGCAGCTCATCAAACCGCTTCTCCGATAAATACGTTTCGGACAGCCTTTCGATGTCTGCGCGATCCTTCGCTATGACCATTGCCATAACATAGGCTTTGGATTCACCGGGCCGCAGCTCCGCCTCCGCGAACCGCAGGCCGCCAAGGGCCTCGTACCCTTCCATGGAGTCTCCAGCCTGCGCATATGCCGGCTTATTGGCAATGACGGCCTCAGGCCAATCGAGAGCTCCGCCCTCCCCGATGTATTCCTCGAGCACCGGGAAATGACCGATTGGGGCTGAGCCGTCCCCCTCCGCACCCAGCACGCTGTAGGATACGCGATTGATACGGTGACCCCGTTCGTCAAACGAGAGCACGGGCTGCACTTCGACCCCTTCCCGATGGACGTAAATCCGATGCAGCAGGGATGTCACATGACGATGGTCCCGCAGATCATCCGCCGAACGGCCATACAGCGGAACAGCCGCGGTAGGGGTCAGTTTAAGCGTCTGCTGGCCTACATTGGTCAGCGTTACTTTCATTAACTCGATCTGGTCATCCGTCACCGGCACGAAGTTGGTAACTTCCGTTTGCAGCCCGGCCTCCCCGTTCATCCGCTTCAGCTTGTGCCATAGGAACCCGGCTTCCAATTGGCCCTCTTCTTCCTGATGCATGAACCGGTTCGCATTCTGCTTGGCGGAGTTTCCGGATACGGACCATGCGCCATGCCCGTCGATGTGCACCCAAAAGTTGCGCGCGGACTTGGAATTATGAAGATCCTCCACCGATACCGGCGACATCAAAAACGTATTGTGGCTGCTGGTCATTTCGCCGTGAAGATTCGGCGTGATGGCCGACATCATGCCCGCCTCGTTGACCAAAGGAAAATATAAATAGTTATGAAGTTCAGGATGACGCAGCGTAAAGACGCCCTGATCCCCCTCGAACTTCCATCCCGTTGATTTCATATCGCTTTTTCTTCCCCTCTATGCCTTAGGATTTGACGGCTCCCGCCAGGGCACCGTCCACCAGATACTTCTGTATGAACGTATACAGAATGATCAATGGTGCGGCAACGATCGTAATTCCGCATGCAAGCAGCGGCCAGTTATTCCCGTACTGCCCTCTGAATTCTTTCAGGCCGAACGTAATGGGATAGTTGGACGGACTCGGCAGGTACATGATCGGCCCGACAAAATCGTTCCAGATTCCGATCGCGGTCAGAATGACGCCCGTTGCGATCACCGGCTTCATCAGCGGCAGAATGATCTGGAACAAGTAACGGATATAGCCGGATCCATCCATGCCTGCCGCCTCATCCAAATCGCGGCTGATCGACTTGATGTAACCGACGAACATCATGAACACCACGCCCGTCCCCGTCGTTTTCAGCAGGATATAGCCGAGCTTGGTATCATACCCGAAGAACGAAACGCTTTCCTTGAAGGACAGCATCAATTTATACTGCGCAACCATCGGGTTCGGAAGGAACTGGGACAGCAAAAAGAACATGTAGATAAAGCCGCTCCACATCACGTAACCGCGTGCGACCGGAAACGCCGCAAACAACGATACGATGATGGTCAGCACCGTCGCCGTCACCGTATAGATCAGGCTGTTCGCAAAATAACCCGCGAAATTGCCTTCGGACCATGCCTGGGAATAGTTGCCCCATTCGATGTTCTTCACGATTCCGATCGGGTTGAGCAAGTATTCGTTGAAGGATTTGAGCGATACATTGAAGACGAGCAGAAGCGGAACGACGTACAGAATCAGCAGCAAACCTATGACGGCATAAGAGAGAATTTGCGTGGTTTTGGAATTTCGCATCAATATTCCACCTCTCTCTTACGCGTCTGCCTGACGGCTACGACGACAAACAGGAGAATAATCAGGAACTGGATCACGGACAGTGCCGAAGGAAGGCCCATTTCCAAGCTTCCCCGGAACGTTTCCTTGTACACGTCGTAAGCCATCGTCCTAGTATTGAAACGACCGTCCGTTGTCGCCAATATGATATCGAACGTCGACATGGCGCCGATAATGGATAACAGCATATTCACCGTGAAGGACGGAGCGATCAGGGGGAAGGTGATATGGCGGAAAGACTGCCACTTGTTGGTGCCGTCAATATGACCCGCCTCGTATAAATCCTTCGGAACCGATTGGAGGCCAGCCAGAAAGATCAGCATGGAGTAGCCCATGTACATCCAGATCTGAACGAAAATAATATAACCGAACGCATGGGTAAAGCTGCCGAAGAACATGTCCTGATAGCCGAAAAGAGCGTCATAAAGGCGGTTGACCGGTCCGTTCAACGGATCGAACATCATGCCCCAGATCAGCGCAACCACGGCTACGCCGAGTACGACCGGCAGGAAGAATACCGCGCGGTAGAAGTAATCGCCTTTCAGCCGCTGGTTAATGATAACGGCGATAAACAGGGCGACCCCGTTTTGCACAATCGTCACGACGAACATGAAGATCAGGGTATTTACGATCGAGCGCCACCGCTCGCCCGAGTTCCCTGAGAAGAAGAGCTCCCTGTAATTATCAAGCCCGACGAATTGATAGGTGCTGCCCGGCAGGTTCTTCACATCGGTAAAGGAATAGATGACCGTCAGGATCGAAGGTCCGAAATAAAAAACGATGTATAACGCCATCGGTATCAATAGCAGCAATAACGGTATGAAGCGGTTAAACCCTTTTCCAAATGGATACATCTCTCTCACCTCGCAAATCCATTTCAATGCATGTCGGGGCCTGCTGCACAGACCCCGATTACAGTATGGTTCTTTCTATACAAGTCTCTTTATAATAGAAGAAGTTTTATTTCGGAGCGGCTGCTTCCCATTCTTTTTGCTGAATGTCAGCCAGCTCTTTTGCCGTTTTATAAGGTCCGCCCGGTGCCAGGAATTCCGTGTGAACGCCTTCTGCAGCCAGATGCTCGCCGATATTCTGGCGGTTGATCATCATGATTTCGTACGCCAATTCGAACTCGCCGAGATAAGGAGTCAGTTCATTGTCAATGAAGTCGCTTTCCGTCTGAATGTTGTCCTGCGTCGGAATGAATCCGGCTGCCTTCACGAATGTCGTGTAATTTTCCGGCTCCGAGAAGAATTCAAGCCACTTCAGGGCTCCTTCTTTGTTCGGACCTTTCTCGGCCGCGTACCATGTTACGTCATACTTGCCGACAAAGGAGGCGTTCTTCGCTGCATCCTCGGTGGCCGGAAGCGGGAAGTAACCGAATTTCAACTCTGGATTAGCTGCCGCAACGGTTGGGGCATCCCAAGAGCCGTCAGCCAGCATCGCAGCTTTTCCTGTTGCAAAATAAGAAGGCGCCGTTGCATAATCGATCCCCATGAAGCCGTCGATCATGTAATTGTCTTGAAGCGTCTTCATTTTTTCCAAAACCTCGATGGCTTCTTCATCGTTATAAGCCGTCTCGCCTTTCCACACGCCCTCGATCCATTTCTGCTGGTCTCCGCCGCCCAGGATTTTGGCCTGCAGGGCGAACACCGGAAGTTTCAAAGGCCATACGTCTTTACCTGCTACAACAATCGGTGTGATGCCTTTGGCTTTCAAGTCATCGTTCAGCTTCATAAACTCCGACCACGTTTTCGGAACGCTTAAGCCGTTCTGCTCGAAGATTTCTTTATTGTAGAAGAGACCGGACATCGCAACCTTGCCTGTAGGAACGGCATATACTTTATCGTTATAAGTTCCGGCTTTTTCGATATCGTTTGCGTTATAATTCTTAATGAAGGCTTGGTCGGATAAATCCGCAATCAATCCGGTATCGATCCATTGCTGCCAATCGGGTACTTTAGCGCCCGGCGTCCATTCCTGCGGGGAGAGTCTCATTCCCGACAAATCGGCCAGGACGTCCACGTCATTGGCGGTGATTCTTGCTCTCTGCGCCTGCTTGTATTCGTCATCCGGACCCGTAGTGGTATACTCTACCGTATACTCGGGATACTTCTCTTCAAATTTCTTATTGATCTCTTCAATCGCTTTATTGATGTTATCTTGTTTCCAGTGTAAAATTTTGATGACCTTTTTATCGCCTTTGGCAGGTGCGCCTTGATCGGCTGAATCGCTGCTTCCGCAAGCTGCCAGCGAGAAGGTTAGAGCGCCAGCCAAAAGTAATGCTGATAACTTCTTAATCATTTGTTCGTTACCCCCTGAAATTAAATTGCAATTCATTATGAAACCGGATTCATGTTTCCGCTTTTTCTTGGCCTGTACAATCTTGATGCTACGAAACTATAATTATTAATTTTCGTAATTGAGCGAATTATACCGAAAGCGGTTTCGTAATGCCTATTATTACGCATAATATTTTGTTTGTCAAAGCTTTTTTTATCGTTCCCGATACTTTTTTCTCACCGAACAGAGACAGCCCTTTTTTCTTGATATGACAAGCCTTATGCCTGTTCTCTTTCATTGACTTACCTCGCTAAAGCAGATACACTGATTTACGAAACTGTTTCGAATCCGTGTGGTATAACATAGCAGCCGGATGGTACACCTTGGCTTGGATAAGCCCTTATGCATAGGTGAACCGTCATCATTTCATTGGATCATGGGAAATTCGTTCAAAACACACTCCTTAGTTAGACAGAAAACACGTATCTCATAACTTTTCTGTCCCTAAACATTACGCATAAAGGAAATTCATGATAAACATTAGCGAAAATTAACGAAAATAATGAAATGACATTATAAACAGAATAAGGGGCGTTTCGCATGGCGTTAAACATCAAAACAATCGCTAAAATGGCAGGGGTCTCCGTATCGACCGTCTCCAAAATTATCAACAACTACAGTGATGTATCCGATGAGACCAAAGCTCGCGTGTTGGAAATTATGAGAGAAACGGGATATACCCCTTCCAATTCCGCAAAAACGTTAGCAACCAAAAAATCCAATCTAATCGGCGTCATCTTTGCGGGAAAGCTGAACGTTGATTTTACCCACCCGTTTTTTGTTGAGGTGCTGAATTCTTTTAAGAAGCAGATGGGCGTTCTCGGCTATGATCTGCTGTTTTTTTCGAACGAGAAATTCCAGGGGGAGGATGCCGACTATCTCGGACGGTGCCGCCATTATCAGGTAGACGGCTGCGTCATTATATCCGGCGAGGAAATCGAGCCCTCGATTAAGGAGCTGGATGAGAGCGATATTCCCTGCATCGGGGTGGATATTGAGCTGTTCGGCGAAATGTCGGGTCATATCATGTCCGACAATTACAAGATGTCCTCGAAGGTCGTGGAGCATTTTTATCTCCAGGGCTTCCGAGACTTGGGCTTCATTGGCGGCAGCAAGGAGTCCGAAATCTCCAATATGCGAGAGGCGGGTTATCGCAACGCCATGGAAAGCTTCGGCCTTCCGGCCCGCGCGGAGTGGTTCCTGAACGGGGATGATTTCTATGAGGCCAGCGGATATAAAGCGATGACACGGCTGATTAAGGCAGGAGCCCTGCCCCGCGCCATTTTTGCAGCCTCGGATCAGATTGCCATCGGCGCCATTCAAGCGCTTCAAGAACATGGTCTGAATGTCCCTGACGACATGTCGATCATCGGCTGCGACGATATCGAGGCTTGCAAGTACACAACGCCTAAACTAACGACGATTCGGCAAAACAAAGAGAAAATCGGCCGCTTGGCGGCACTCATGCTCTACGACCTCATCCATAAACAGTCCCCCGTCAGTTCCTTTGTCGTCGAGCCCGAACTCATCGTCCGCGAATCTTGCGGGAGCAACACGCATCACTACGGGTATTTCGGATAAACATCCGGGCAAAGGGGCAGCCAGGGCAACTAGGCTCTTAATGAGCCCCTTGCCTTTCAGAGCCATCTTAGGATTGGTTCCAGTCACGAGTGTATACCGCCAAAAAGAGCCTGGGGCATGATGCCCCAGGCTCTTTTATAATCCTGTTTATTAGATATCGTAGTACAGGGAGTACTCGTGCGGATGAACGCGGATGTTAACCGCTTTGGCTTCGGCACGCTTGAAGTCGATGAAGTTCTCGAGGAATTCTTGCGTGAATACGCCGCCCTCTGTCAAGAACTCATAGTCTGCTTGAAGTGCATCCAATGCCTCGTCCAGGGAGCCCGGTACGCTGCGGATTTCCTTCTTCTCGGCGTCGGACAATTCGTAAATGTTTTTATCGAATGGCCCGTAACCGAGCGCGGTAGGATCGATTTTGCGCTTGATCCCGTCCAGACCGGCCATCAGCATAGCAGAGAACGCAAGGTAAGGGTTCGCTGTGGAGTCCGGTGTGCGGAACTCGATGCGGCAGCCTTTAGGCGTTACGGCAGCAACCGGAATCCGTACTGCGGCAGAACGGTTGCCCTTGGAGAATACGAGGTTAACCGGTGCTTCATAGCCTGGTACCAGGCGTTTGAAGGAGTTGGTGCTCGGATTCGTCAAAGCGATCAAGGCAGGCGCATGGTACAGAATACCGCCGATGTAGTGCAGCGCCGTTTCACTCAGGTTCGCATAAGCGCCTTTTTCGTAGAACAGCGGAGTGTCGCCGTCGAAAATGGATTGGTGAACGTGCATGCCGCTACCGTTATCCCCGAACAATGGCTTCGGCATGAACGTAGCCGTTTTGCCGTATTGGCGGGCTGTGTTATGCACGATATATTTATAGATCAACAAATTGTCAGCTGTTTTCTTCAATGTATCGAAACGGAAATTGATTTCGGCCTGGCCGGCAGTTGCCACCTCATGGTGGTGACGCTCAACGCGAAGACCTGCTTCGTCGAGGAGACGGCACATTTCGCTGCGGATATCCTGTTGAGTATCCACTGGCGCTACAGGAACATATCCGCCCTTAACCCCTACTTTGAATCCCAGGTTGCCGCCTTCTTCCTTGCGGTTCGTATTCCACTGTGCTTCCTCGGAGTCTACGAAGTAGCTGGAGCTGTTCATGGAGCTTTCATAGCGGACTTCATCGAATAGAAAGAACTCGGATTCCGGTGCGAAGAAGGCTGCCGTTCCGATGCCGGCTTCTTGAAGGTATTGCTCGGCACGAGCCGCGATTCCGCGCGGGTCACGCTCATAAGCATCGCCTTCCGGAGTATAGATGTTGCTCATAATGTTAAGTGTAGGGTGTGCTGTAAACGGATCAATATAGCAAGACTCCGGATCAGGCATCATGACCATATCCGATTCTTCAATGCCGCGGAATCCTGGAATAGAAGATCCATCAAACGCTACCCCGTTCACGAAAGTTTCTTCGTCTACTTCTGAAGCCGGCAAGCTAATGTGATGCACCCGTCCCGACAAGTCTACAAAACGAAAATCGACCCACTCAATATTGTTCTCTTTAATGGTTTGCAATACTTTCTCTACCGACATGTCTCTTCCTCCCAATTTCCGAACATTAAGACTTAAACAGCTTAACAATGTTCATAATCTTTCGATTTCTTTTCGTCATTATATGCCGGGAGATAACCTGACGTCAATACCTATGTAAGGTATTTTTTAAAACGATGTCATGTTATCTGACATGAAAAACCAATTAAAGTAAATGCAGCAAAAAGACACCTGCGGTAAAAATGCAGGTGCCTTCTACTATAAATTAGGGGATGGCGAAGCCATTCATTGTGTTCTTACCACTATGCTCAAATATATCATTATAGCATGTAACACGTGTTATACGCGCGCGAATTCAGAAGCAGGCGCTTTGGCCGTGGCAAAGCTCTTCCCTACCAATGGAGCCAGCTTCTCCAAGTCTTTAAGCAGTGCGGCGAATTGGTCCGGGAACAGGGATTGGACCCCGTCGCCTGTCATCGAGTTGTCCGGATCCGTATGCATTTCAATGATAAGACCATCGGCTCCGGCCGCGACGGATGCCTTGGACATCGGTTCGACCAGCTCGCGCCGGCCCGTTCCGTGACTCGGGTCAGAGATGACCGGAAGGTGACTCAATCCTTGCAAAACAGGAATGGCAGATAAATCCAGCGTATTCCGGGTATAAGTTTCGAATGTTCGGATTCCGCGTTCGCAGAGCATGACATTCGGATTGCCGCCGGCCAGGATGTATTCCGCTGCGTTCAGGAATTCGTCATAAGTTGCACTGAAACCTCTTTTCAGCAAAACCGGTTTGCCGCAGGTGCCAAGTTTCCGAAGCAGATCGAAATTTTGCATGTTGCGGGTGCCCACTTGCAGAATATCGGCGTACTCCGCGCAGATATCGACGTATTCGGGCGTCATCACCTCTGTAATGGTCAACAGGCCATGCTTTTGCCCGGCTTCCGCCATCATGATCAGACCTTCGACGCCAACGCCCTGAAAGCTGTATGGACCCGTACGAGGCTTAAATGCGCCCCCTCTTAGCACTTGTCCGCCTGCTGCTTTCACCAGCTGCGCAATTTCATCAATCTGCTGCGCGGATTCGACGGCACATGGGCCGCCCATGACAACCAGATTGCCGCCGCCAATCTTGGTTCCCTTAATATCGATCACCGTATCATCCGGATGGAAATCACGGCTGGCAAGCTTGTAGGACTTGGAGATCTTAACTACATTCTCTACGCCCTTCATTTGGCGAAGATGCTCCGCAAGCTTCGGGTTCACGCTGCCAATCAGGCCGATCACCGTGCGATCCGCCCCCTTCGATACGTGAGCCTGGAGCCCTTCCTTCTCAATTTCGGTAACGATATGCTGAACTTGTTCCTCTGATATTTGATTGGATGTAATGACGATCATAAATAAACCTTCTTTCTGAATGAATTCCAATTTCGATGTTGATTTCAATCCATGGATAATCACTTTCGCACTTGTTCGCTTTTAAGCTTTTATGCTTTTAATCGATAAAGTAAATATACAGAAAAAATCTCCCCTCGTCAAGCCCATTCTTCAGGCCATCACGATCGGGAGATATTCCTCGCCTGTTACATCAGCGTTTTGTTGCGTCCTTCCGCTACGGTTCGCTTCACCAGCGGTATGACAATTCTTACCGTTGTCCCGATGCCGGCGCGGCTGAATAATGTGACCCCATACTCGCTGCCGTAGTGAAGCTTGATCCGTTGATCTACGTTTCGTATGCCGTAACCCGCATTGGTCAGATCCTGTCCCCCTGTATTATCCAGCACGCGGCCGGGCGGGAAACCGACGCCATTATCGATGATTTTGAATTCCAAAGCATCTTCCAGCAATCTGGCCGTGATCCGGATATGAATATAGTCTCCGGTCCACGCATGCTCGAGCACATTCTCGATAAACGGCTGCAAAATCAATTTCACGGTTTCATACCGGACAACCTCGGGCTCAAAATCATAAGTAACCTGCATCCGGTCGTCGTATTTAATCTTTTGAATGTCCACGTAAGCTTGGGCCTGTTCCAATTCATTCTTCACGGATATGATGTTCCGGCCGTCGTTGAGCGACAAACGATAAAACTTCGCCAGGTCCATTACCATGCGCTGCAGTTTATCCAGCATCCCGAACCGCGCGAGGCGGCTGATGGAGGATAGGGTATTGTATAAGAAATGCGGATTAATCTGCGCGTGCAGCGACTCCAGCTCCGCTTCCTTTTTCTGCAGGTCGGCCAGATACACCTCATTGATCAGTTTGCCGATGTTGCTGCCCATATCGTTCAAGGCTGAGGAAATATGCGTAAATTCATCATTCCCCTTAAAGGATACCCGTTTATGGAATTCGCCTTCCTGGAACGAGTCCAGCACGGATACGATTTTGGACACCCGGCGGCTGAAATATCTGGAGACCACGATGCTGACCACGAAGAAGATACCGATGCAGATCAGACAGATCAGATAGGTTAGATTACGTATTTTGACCGTGTCTTTTTCCACGATTTGAGCAGGCACGACGGCAATCAAATCCCAGCCGAGCTGGGGAATGGGCTTCCGAATCAGAAGGTCCCCGTTCTTGCGAAGTTCCTTCTCCTTGAAAACGTTTGTGGATTTTCCCCCTGATGAAAGAACGACCCGGCCCTGTGCATCCGATAAATACAATGCGGTCCCGTCACCGATCTTCTTGTAATCCATGCTTTCAAACAGGTCCGTCATACTGACGTTCATCCGCATGAACCCGATCTCCTGCGGTTTGATGGTCGAACTGATATCCACAAGCCGCCGCAGCAAGGATATGCGTCCGTTGCTCACATCGTCCTCAATCTGCTTCCACTGCAGGGTTACGCCGTAATTTTCTTCCTTCGGATATAATTTATACCAGGACCGTTCCTCCAGCCTGTCATATTGATAAATATCAAACAGACGTTTGTTGGAGTCCAGCGGGTCCGTATACGTATAACTGTCATAGATCTCCCTAAGGTCGTCGTTGCGCAGGTAGATCGATAACCAGATCCTTCGGTTCGCCGTGCTTACCGCGGTCTCCAGCTTCGGAATCAGCACGTTGATCGTGGTGTCATAGCTTATCCAAGCGCTTTCGGTAAAACGCAGACGGCTGTTAAAGGTCGTATCAAAATAAAGCATATCCGATATCCGGATCATGTCCTCCATCTTATACGATATGTTCTCGCTCATCTGATGAAGCGTGCCCTGAATGTTGTTATACGTCTGCTCTCGGGTGGACTTCACGAAGACCTGATTCGCAATCTGACCGACAAGCAGCACCGGTATAATGATAAATACGCAGTACGAAAACATTAACTTGTATCCGAAAGGTATCTTGACCCGTATTCGTTCGAATTTCCCCGCCATAGCCTGTTTGACCCCATATCTAATCTGAATTTTGCTAGTTACGAGTGCTTGCGCCGGTATTCCAGAGGCGTCATTCCATACATTTCCTTAAACTGCCTGCTGAAATAAGGCAGATACTGATAACCTGTCTGTGATGCAATTTCATATATTTTGAGCTTGGTCGTCTTGAGGAGATCCCTGGCGCGCTCCATCCGGAGCTTGATTACATAATCGCTAAAGTTGTGCCCGGTTTCTTCCTTGAAGAGCACCCCGAGATAATTCGGTGAAAAAGAAAACCGGTTCGCCATATCCCGCAGCGTAATATTCTCGTGCATGCGAGCCTGGATATTCTCTATAATCTCTTCGACCAGCCTGCCATTCTTGGTTGATTTGCGGTTCTTGAGCATTTCCGAAATTTCCATTGCCTTCATGCGGAGCCATGAGAAAATATCATCCATCGTTTCGAATTGAAGCAGAATATCCAGGTTTTTGAGCTCCAGTCCTGCCATACGATATAACTCTTCGTTCATCGCTTGGAGATGTCCTTCCAGCTTCACCATGATATACACGGCCAAATTGCGTATGGTGAACTTGGATCGGATGCTGGATGCCAGCAGTTGAATCGCTTCCAGTTCGTCATAGATACGAACGATATCATACTCCGTCATGGCTGTAAATAAAGCATCCAGACGGATGTCGAGGCTTTTTACGTCTTCCCGGTCCTCGGTCGGCACCTCGCTGTACAGGATCCATTTGCCCTTGCCCCGGAACATCTTATAATCCAGCGCGTCCAAAGCCTCCATGTACGACGTGTGAAGCTGCTCCAGCTGATGGACGGCCCTGCCTTCCCCGACCGTCATCGAATAGTTATATTCCCGTTTTAATTCCTCCAGCAGGGCTTGAATCTCTTCCTTGCCCCGGCCCCCGTTAAGGAGTACGGCCGTTCGCTGATCGGTTACCTTGCATATATATTCAAAGCCGCGCTGTTCAAGCCGTTTATGCAGTCTCGTGAAATACTCCTCTATGGCACTCAGCTTTTCCTCGGAATCGAGCGAGCCGGTTCGCCAGGTGCTCACATTATCAAGCTCCAGCAGAATGACGCAGACCGGCCAATGAAGCTCTGTCAGCCGGTACTCCCGCTTGATAATGTCCAGGATGGCTCCGTCATAGGGCCGCTGAAGGATTTGCAGGAGATACTGATTTTTGAGGATGGGGATCATCTGCTGGTAAGCTTCCTCCGTCTCCTTGCGTTCATGAAGACGATCCAGCTCCATTCTAACCTTCGTTAATGCATCGATCAGCTCCTGGTCCTCCATCGGCTTTAACACATAACTGCATGCGTTCAAAGCAATCGCCTGCTTCACGTAACCAAAGTCCTGGTAACCGCTTACGAAGATAATCCGGAGCTCCTCCTGCAATTTCAGTGCCCGCTGAGCTAGCTCAAGCCCGGTCATGTTCGGCATGCGTACATCGGTAACGAGGATGTCGACCTTCTCACTTTCGAGCACCTCACAAGCAGCAAAGCCGTTATTGACCGAATCGATCACTTTCATTCCGAGATCTTCCCATGGAATAAAGCTTTTCATGCCCTCTAGGTCCAGTATTTCGTCGTCTGCCAGCAGCACTTTATACACGGGTATCATCTCCCCCATAAATTCCGATAAGGGTATACTGCATAAGCAGCATACCCTTCTTGGTTTAAGCAAAAATTAATTATTGGCCTTTCATTTTAGCAACGTTTTCTTGCCATTTCGTTGTTTTGAATGCAAGCAGCTTATCGTATCCTGCAGCTTGAGCATCGGCTTCAGCCTTGTCGAGGATTGCCAACACTTCGGCATCATCCTTCGCGTACAGGGCTTTCGCTCTGGATTCCGTAAAAATATCTTCTACGCGTTGACGAATAATTCCTTCCTCGCTGTCCGGGGCCGGATCGAGGTTAATGTACTCCGTAGCATTGGCTTGAGTTTTCCAAGTGACTTCATATTGCCAGCGAGTCGACCAGTTGCGCTGCTCTTCCGGCAACGTGCTCTCGTATTTCGCTTTCGCTGTATCAACAAACACGGTGTTACCATTCCAGTGAAGATTCGTTGTGATGGCTTGCAGCTTGCCGAGACCGGCAGCATCCGTTACATATTTCTCGGTGAACTTCGGTGTTACGCCATCCTCTTCAAATCCGTCCCAATATCCTCCTGGAGGCCCCCACATGAGAACGCTTTGGCCTTCAGGACCAGTGTACCAATCCAAGAATGCGAAAATCGCTTCGGGATCTTTAGCGGATTTCGTAATGACGCTTACGTTCCAACCCAATTGCGTATAAGTACCAGGGAAGATCTTGTTCTTGTCCAGGCCTTCCTTGTGAATCGGCCAGATCATGAAGTAACCGGCTTCCGGATCCTTCGCCGTCAATTCAGCGTGGGCGTTCATTGCATTTTCCGTCGGGCTCGAAGCGGCATACACAGCAACGCGTCCCGTGTTCACTTTTTCTTTGACTTGGTCAGCCGTTTGGGTCATGGCATCCTGAGAAATCAATTTCTCGCGGAACAGCTTCGCGGAATACTGCATCGACTCGCGGAAAATCGGATCCGTAAAGATCGAAGTCAGCTTATCGCCGTTAGGCACACCGCGGATGCTGATCCAACGAGTCAGAGCGTTTTCTGCGAATGCAGAGTACAGCACCTCGATACCTTGACCTTGTACGTGCGGCTCATAAGGAACCACTTGATCGCCGTATTTCGCTTTGACGGCTTTCAGGTATTCATACAGATCATCCGTCGTTTCCAGCTTCGGCTCGCCAAGCTCTTTGTAGATCTTCTTGTTTACAACATAACCTGCATTACCGTTCGGTTGGTTCGTATACCAGTTCGGGAACTGATACAGCTTGCCGTCCGGAGAGCGAAGCATGTTCAGACCTTCGTCGCCCATCCACTCTTTCAGGTTAGGATATTTATCAAGATATTCATCGAAAGGTACGAGCATATCGGCTTGACGCAGCTTCTCTACGTCCGGACCACGGTCCATCCACATCACATCCGGAAGCTCCGTGGATGCGATCATGGTATTGAATTTTTGCTGTGCGTTACCTTGCGAATGGATCGCGTTGACGGTTACCTTCTTGTTCTCTTTAATCCATTTCGAAGATTCGTCTTGTCCCCATGGCGGCATGGTGTACTCGTTATAATGGCCGTAGAAACTGAACTCAAGCGGTGTTTCGCCAAGCACAAACTTGTCGGATGCCTCCGTTGGAGGCGTGCTGGTTCCGTTTTCGCCTGCAGGCGCCGGATCCGCAGTCTTGTTTCCACCGCCGCCGCCGCATGCAGAAAGCATCAGCGCTGCCGCAAGCAAAGCCGTCATGGACGTGGTCAGCGATTTCTTTCTCAACCTCATTCTCTAATTTCCCCTTTCGTTTTTACACTTGATATTTATGTCTAAAGCTTAAGGCTTCAAACAACACGCTTTGTTTTCCCTACTCTTTCAGGGAACCTACCAGAACACCTTTAACGAAGTGCTTCTGTACGAATGGATACACCATAATAATCGGAAGCGTTGCCACCATCATGGTTGCCATGGACAACGACTTGGAGGTTACGCTTTGCATCCGGGAGAGCACCGCCTGCGAAGCGGAATCCAGGTTGCTCATCTGTTCAGACATAATATTGGAGTTCAATATTTGACGAAGCATGGTCTGAATCGGAAGCAAGTTCTCGTTATTGATGTAGATACTCGGCAAGAACCATTCATTCCAATGGGAAACCGCCGTAAACAACGATAATGTTGCGATGACCGGACCGGACAGAGGCAGAATGATCTTAAAGAAAATGCCCCAGTTGCCGCAGCCGTCGATTTTGGCGGACTCTTCAAGACCGCTTGGGAGGCCGTTGAAGAATGTCCGGAAGATGATCATATTCCACACGCTTACCAAACTCGGGATAATGAACACCCAGAAGGAATCCATCAGCCCCAAACCGCGAACGAGCATGAACGTCGGGATCAAGCCGCCGCCGAAATACATCGTAACGATACACATAATCATGTAGTATTTGCGGCCGATCAACTCCCGCTTGGTCATCCCGTAAGCGAAAATGGAGGTTACCAGTATGGAGGAAATCGTTCCGATCACGGTACGAAGCACCGAAATCTTGAAACCATTCAGCAACCGGTTATCCTGAAACACGATGCCGTAATTCTCAAGCGTAAAATCACGGGGCCAGAAGGTAACGCCCCCCATTGCCGTATCTGAACCTGAGTTAAATGAAATGACTAGTCCGTTCCAAAACGGATAAAACGTTACAAAGGCCAAGAATGCCAAGAAGATATAAATGATGACCATCATCACTTTGTCGCCAAATGCTAGACGTACCACTATTACCCGCTCCCTTCCTCATAATGATCTCTTACCATAAGCTGTTTCCTGATTTGCGTGCAATCAAGTTGGCAATCGTCAGAAGCATGACGCTGATCACCGCTTTAAACAAGCCTACGGCCGTTGCATATGAGAATCGGGAGTTTTCGATACCTATTCGATAGACATATGTGTCGATAACGTCGGATACCTCTCGCAATACCGGGTTCTTAGCCAAGAGCAAGATGTCTTCGAAGCCTGCAGTCAGCAAGTTACCAATGGCAAGAATCATGAAAATAACGACGACCGGCATGATCGATGGAAGCGTAATCGTGAAGATCTGCCTGAATTTGCTTGCGCCATCCATGTCAGCCGCTTCATACATGTGCGGGTCAACCCCGGCAACCGCCGCCAAGTATACGATGGAGGAGAATCCAATCTCTTTCCATACCCCTGTCGTTACGAGAATTCCCCAGAAATATTCCGGTAGCGACAGGAAGTTGATCGGCTCTTCGATCAAATTCAGCTTCTGCAGCAAAATGTTCACGCTGCCGTTATCCGTTGACAAGAGCGAAATCGCAAAGCCTGAGACGATAACCCAGGACAGAAAGTGCGGAAGATAACTGACCGTTTGCACCAGTCTCTTGAAGAACATATGCCGAACTTCGTTCAGCATAAGCGCCAGCAGAATCGGTGCCGGAAATCCAATAAGAAACTTGAGCAAACTGATGACGATCGTGTTTCTCATGACCGTCATGAATTCCGGCGATTCAAAAAACATTTCGAAATGCTTGAATCCGGCCCACGGGCTGTCGCCCATCCCCTTGAAAATGTTAAAGTCTTGGAAAGCCATTAAAATACCGTACATCGGTATGTAGCTAAACACAAAAACGAGTGCCAGTGCAGGAAGCACCATTAACTGTATATCCCATTGTTTAGCAAAGCGAAGCAATAAGCTTTCCTTCTTCCGTTTCGGAACAGGTTCCTGTTCTACGGATATTTGCGCCATGTCCAACCCCCCGTGTGTTCTATGCCATGAAGTTTACCTGATGTCTAACATTGTAGAATAAACGATCGAATATAAACATTTGCCTATTCAACGAAAAATGATAGTATTCAATCGAGAATGAAACGCTTACACGGCATGGAATATTTGCGAGGGTGAAACGCTGGGTGCGATTCTTTTCCATAAACGTTAAAAAGACCCACCGCAAACATCATTGCGATGGGTCTGAAAAATAAGCTTGTGATGGCATTAACTATGATTTGCTCTTCACCCGAACAGGCGGAAGCAATTTACTCATATTCACCGTACGCTTGATCTCCCAAGTTTCCGGCTGATCATGTTCATACTGTTCCAAATAGGCGATGACTTCCTTCGTGATCGGAGTCGGTGTTGATGCCCCTGATGTAACTGCCACTTTGCCTACTCCTTCAAGCCATTCGCGTTTGAGTTCGGTCACATCGCCAATACGGTGGGCCGGTACTCCTGCTATCTCTTCGGATACCTGAGCAAGACGGTTCGAGTTATTGCTGCGAGGATCTCCTACCACGATCACTAAATCCGCCTGACCGGCTTGTTCGGCTACCGCTTCCTGACGCACCTGCGTTGCAAGACAAATTTCATTATGAATCTCCGCTCCCGGGAATTTATCGAGCAAGCTCTTCATGATATGCTTGATGTCCCATTGACTCATCGTGGTCTGGTTCGTGATGATGATTCGGGATGTTTTTACCTGAAGCTGTTCAATTTCTTCTTCCTTCTCGATCAGATGCACGTGTTCCGGTGCGATCCCGATCGCCCCTTCCGGCTCGGGATGCCCCTTCTTCCCGATGTAAATGATCTCATATCCGTCGGCTGCCTTATCCCGGATCAGATCATGGGTTTTCGTCACATCCGGGCAAGTGGCGTCGAGCGTGGTCAGCCCTTTATCCCGCGCAAGCTTGCGTACTTCGGGAGAGACCCCGTGTGCGGTAAAAATAACGGTCCCGCTCTCCACCTGGCTCAGGATTTCCATCCGATTCGGACCGTCCAGGGTAATGATGCCTTCGTCCTCAAAGGATTGCGTGACATGGCTGTTATGCACAATCATGCCCAATATATAAATAGGCCGAGGAAGGTCCAGATTCTGCGCCGCCTGACGCGCCAAGACCATGGCGTCGACGACACCGTAACAATAACCTCTCGGTGATATTTTCAAGACTTCGATGATCCCCACCTGCTTTCCGTAGTAATACATAAGCGATCTAGTCTATTATACCCTATTCCAGGGGAGGAGCAAAGACGACGGGGAGCCAGACGATAAAGGTGCTGCCTTCCCCTCTTCGGGTAACGACCTCGACAGAGCCCTTATGCTCATCGATGATCCATTTGGCGATGGACAGCCCGAGTCCGGTTCCGCTCGTGATGCCTCTCGACTGATCCGCACGGTAGAATCGTTCGAATATGAACGGAACCTCATCCTTATCCATACCGATTCCCGTATCCGAAATCCGCAAGCCTACCTGACCTTTGTATAGAACAACATCCAGACTAACCTCACCCTCAGGCGTGTACTTGAACGCATTCTCGATAAAAATGAACAGCATCTGCTGTAAATAATCCTTATTTCCTTCCACATAAACACCGTTCAGGACAGACAGCTCTCCGACATGCCATTCTGCGGTTTTCTCCAGGAAATGAGCGCGCCGTGCAACCTCTTCAACCAACGGCTGGAGCGGCACCGGGTCCAGCTCAAACGTCTGGCCGGTATCGGCCCGCGCCAAGGACAGCATATCGTTCACCAGCCGGCTCATCCGCTTCGCTTCATCGGATATATCGCCTACCGCTTCGACCGAGATCTGTTTGATCATTTCCTCGTCCATATCCGCTCTCTCGCCGGGAGCAACCGTCCACATCTTCTGCAGAAGATCCACATTCCCCCGGATGGTGGTCAGCGGGGTCCGAAGTTCATGGGAAGCGTCAGATACGAAGCGCCGCTGGGCCGCATAGGCATCCTCAAGCTCTTTATAGAAGCTCTCCGTCCTCTCAAGCATCCCGTTAAACGTGCCGATTAACTGACCGATCTCGTCCTGAGGCCCGTCGTATTCGATCCGTACGCTAAGGTCGGTGCCTTTTTGGATCTGCTCCGCTGCCTCCGTGACCTTGCCGATCGGTTTCATGGATTTCCGGGCTAGGAACAATCCTAGGGTTGAAGCGATCACGAGTGTCGCTGCCGAGCCCATGATGAGGATGGATTGAAGCCGGTCCAGGGTTTGCTCGATGGTGCGTGTGTTTGCACCAACTTGTAGCCATCCCACTAGCTTACGTGAAACTTGTTCAGATACAGGGGCTTCGTATACGAGAAACGAGTTACCGTTTACGCTAACCCTTTTAAATACAGGTTTATTTGTTTTCAACGCTTTTTCTACAGAAGGTAAATCAAATTGCAAGTTATTTATGGCCATATTTTCGGACTGTATAAGCTTACCGTTATAAAAGGTATAGTTTTGCCAATAGAGATCAGCATCCTCCAGCCTATTTACCGAAGAACGGTTGAGTTGAACATCCCATGCGCTTGGATCGAAGCCAATTTTATCAGCTTGCTGCTCAATCCGCTGCTTTAACTCCTCATACGTATACAAATGGACAAACCCATATACCGCCGAGCTGAATATCAGCAGTGTCACGAACAAAATGCCGGTATACCATGCTGTCAGTCTTAACCGAATGGACATGCTAGTTATCTCCTCTTAAAATATAGCCGGCTCCGCGGATCGTCTGGATCAGCCGTTTACCTCCATGTTCCTCGGTCTTCTGCCGGAGCATGGCGATATAAACCTCCAGCACGTTCGACTCCCCGCTGTAGTCATAGCCCCATATTTTATCCATAATCAAATCGCGGGACAGCACCCGCTTCGGGTTTTGCATAAACAGGTGCAGCAGCTCGAATTCCTTGGCAGTGAGCTCCAGTCTCTGCCCGCCGCGAATGACTTCCCTCGCATCCGTATCCATCACGAGATCCTCGAAGGTCAGTCGGTGGTTAGAAGTATCATCTCCGGTTTTACGGCGCAGCAAAGCCCGGACGCGGGCAAGCAGTTCCTCCAGCGCAAAGGGTTTGACCAGATAATCATCCGCTCCGGTATCCAGCCCCTTTACCCGGTTCTCCACTTCATCCTTTGCCGTCAGCATCAGCACCGGTATCGTGCTTCCGCCCTCCCGGAGTCTGCGCAGCGCTTCAAATCCATCGACCTGAGGCATCATCACGTCCAGAACGACGACATCCGGGTCCTCGCTCAATATCACTTTCAATCCTTCTGCTCCGTTGGATGCGGTCAGGACGTCATAGCCCTCAAACGCAAGCCCTCTGCGCAGCATGGAAATAATCTTCTCATCATCATCTACAATCAATATCCGGGATCGCATAGCGGCATCTCCTCTATATTCTTAGCGTTATATTTAGTACGACGTTACAATCCCATTATATCGGTCGCTTCAAGGACAAGACAAGCGGAAGGGAACGGTCCCTTCCGCTTGTTGTCACGCCTATCCAGGGTTACGGCTGCTGTTGCTGTTGCTGCTGTTGTTGGGTTAGATCAAAATCGTTCTTGTCGCCGATCGTCAGCGCTAAGTCCATGTTCTTGCCGTTACGCACCACATTCAACGTGATTTTGTCTCCTACCTTCTTCGATTGAATCAATTCAATCAGGTCCTGCGCGGTCGGATACTTGGTAC